>JAADYZ010000437.1 GCA_010092775.1 Chloroflexota bacterium | reverse complement strand
GTTCAACCACCAGCCGCGTGGCGACGTTATAGGATGTGGCTGCCACCACAGTGACAAGCAGCAAGATCACGATTGCGCCAATCGGTGTGATCGTATAGAGCAGGCGCACACTAATGCGACGGGCCCATGGGGCAGGTTCAAGCTCGTCGAGCGACTCGGCAAGCCCAGGCCCCACATGCTTGGCGATCTGTCCGATGCCTCCAGCAATGAGCGCCGCACCGAGCCAGGTGAACAAGACCGGGAATACAGCTACTAAAGCCCGATCGAGGTTGGTGAGGGGCGTTCCCGCGCCAGTGGCGAACAATCCAAATAGGGTCAGCGGCCAGCCAATGGTCACTGCTGCAAGGGGGAGGGCAATCAGCGGCTGGCGTAGACTGTCGGCAATCCGATCGTCAAAACGCTGACGAAGCAGCACAGCCACCACAAAGGCAAACAGCGCGACTTCCAGGGGTTGGGTGATCCGTCCGGTGTCGTAAAGCGCCCAGCCAAGGCCAGTCGCCAGGCCGACCAGCAGAGCTGGGCTGCGCCCCAACCACAGGGCAGCCAAAGCGACGGGGACCAGCCCAAAGATAGCCAGGCTCGCTAGCGAACGATCCCCCGCAACGCCAAAGCGCAACAAGAGAACGTTGGCCAAGAGAGGCGCAAGGATCAAAAGCCCGGCAAAGAGGCCCCAACGCCGCGCATCAAAGGATTGAAAATCGCGAAGGCTAGAAAGGAGTAAGGCGACGGAGGTACCCAGGAAAAGCAGGCTAATCAGCGCGCCTGGCAGACTCAGCGAGAAGTCCAGGAAGACTGGGCGTCCGAATGCAAACCATTCAAATGCCATGTGGTTTTGGGTTCCACTCCGGTGCAAACGGTCTCTGAAGCAAGTATAGCATCCGAGATGCCCCACCGCATAATGGCGCTACAGAACGAGCCTTTCAGTCTTGCAACAAGCTCGGTCAACTTGGCGGGCAGCGCGCTAGCAGATCAAGCTGATGGGCAATGTAGGTCAGGGTCGCCGCTTCAATCTGTTGATGGCGCTGCTCAATCCACGCGGCGAAGCGTTCTTGGTCGATCTCAGGATGATCCTTAAGAGCCTTGTCCATTGTGTTGATAATGGCGTGCAGGAACGCAGCTTCATCATGTGGATAGGCCCCACCCGTCGGATGGACCACCCAATCAGACGGACCCGCGGCCAGAATGTCCACGCCGAGAGACTGCAAATGCGTGAACAGATGGCGTCCCGTTCTGCTGTCACCGGATGCTTGGCCATCCGTTACGCGCTGGTCCATCGTTGCGTGGTAGAGTGCCTCTACATGGCGATCGAAAGCGGCATCAATCTGGGGCTCAAAAGCGGTGATGCCATCAAAGTTAATCGTCAAGTAGAGCAACCCACCGGGCCCTGCTAAGCTCATGATCTGTGGCAACGCCGTCCGCAAATCGAGTAGATCGAGCACCGCATGTGCGATGATCAAATCCCAGGTTTGTGTGCCCGCCTCTCTTTCAATGAAGGCGAACAAGTCAATGGCCTCTAGTGTCACAGACAAAGGCTCGAGTTGATTGCTATGAAGGCCCGCTCGTGCTTGTCGGATATTCCCGGCGTCCATATCAATCGCGGTGTAGTGAACCAGGGAATCGTCAAACAAGCCCCAGCGAGCCACACGTTCGATCATAGTGCCGATGCCCGCGCCTAGCTCCAAAACCCTGCGAATCGGCGCGCTGTGGTCTACCAATATCCCCCAAACATGGCGGTTAAGGGCTCGGTCATCAACGGTCACCTTGGCAGATAGGTAACGCTGAAAGCTATACTCAGAATATGAACGCATAGGTGGGTTAAAATCTATCGTGAACCGTTCTTCAGATCGTAGAGGATTAGAGCCGCCCCTGCAAGCGCTGACAGCACCAGAAGTCGGCGAACAGAGCGAGGGCAAGGCTCCAGCAGAGCCACGCAAGGGCAGCCCCTGGCTGACAATTCTGGGCTGGCTGGTGGTGCTTGGCTTGTTGTGGTGGGTGCTGCGCTCTTTTCCTCTGATGGAAAGCCTCCAGGCCATTGGCCGACTGACGGTCGCTCAAATCGTGCTTTTGTTGACCATCAATCTCATCATCATCGGGACCTATGCTGTACGCTGGGGGCTTATTCTGCTAGGGCATGGTTATCGTTTGCCCGTGTTTGCCGTCATGGGCTATCGATTAGCTACGTTTGGCCTGAGCTACTTCACACCTGGACCTCAGGTTGGCGGCGAAGCCTTGCAAATCATCCTGCCACGCACAAAACATGCGGTCCCTACCTCCGTTGCAACAGCAGCGGTCGGGCTCGACAAACTGGTAGAACTAGCCATGAATTTCGCCTTTGTAGCAGCAGGGTTGCTCGTGGCTGTTGAACTCAACCTCAACGCGCCGCTCTTGCTACTGTCTTGGGCCTTGGTCGGGCTGCCTCTCATCTTCTTGATTTTGCTGTGGTTGGGCCATCAGCCCTTTACGGTGCTGCTTGCAGCCCTCCCTGATCGGTGGCAGCAAAACCCCGGATTGCGTCGCTTGCAGGAGGGTGTCGCAGAGAGCGAAGCCCATGCAGTCGCGTTGTGCCAGCGTAAACCCTGGCATCTGTTCTGGGCCTTCACGGTCACCGCCGCTGGATGGTTCTTGGTTATTCTCGAAGCCTGGCTGATGCTCCAATTTCTGGGCGCCAATGTGACGCTGAACCAGGCTTTCATCATCATCACCGCCGCGCGGATTGCCTTTCTGCTTCCGTTGCCTGGTGGCCTAGGTGCCCTCGAAGCCAGTTTGGTCTTTATGCTTGAGTTATTGGATTTCAACCCGGCGCTTGGATTGAGCCTAGCGCTTCTCGTTCGTGCTCGTGATGTGTTGTTTGGTGCTCTGGGCCTGCTGATCGGCGCGGCTGCATTGGGCAACTGGAGCAATTTGTGGTCAGCGACAAAATCTCATGATTGAATTTACAGTATTTCGTGCTGTGTGTGCTCGCATTCCGACAGACTTTGGCGAGTTTAAGTTGTGCTTGTATACCAATTCTCGCAACGACAAAGAACATCTGGCCTTTGTGATGGGCGATGTCGAGGGTCAAAGCGATGTCTTGGCGCGGGTCCATTCCGAGTGCTTCACTGGCGACGTAATGGGATCGCGCCGTTGTGACTGCGGCCCGCAATTGAGCCGCGCAATGGAAATGGTGGCCCAGGCTGGTCAGGGGGTGATTATCTACCTGCGCCAGGAGGGTCGGGGCATCGGCTTGCTTGACAAGCTCAAAGCCTACAACCTGCAAGATGAGGGCTATGACACCGTCGAGGCCAATCTGCGTCTGGGGCATCAAGCGGACGAACGCGATTATCAGGTCGCGGCCCTGATGCTGCAAGACCTGGGCCTTAAGTCGCTGCGTTTGATGACCAACAATCCCGACAAAATCGACTCTCTACGCTCCCTGGGTGTTGATGTCTCCGATCGGGTGCCCCTCATCACCGGCGTCAATTCGGATAACCTATCCTATCTGTGGACCAAAGCCACTCGGATGAATCATCTATTGAACCTATCCCAATTGGAAACCTTGAGTGGGTCAAGTGATGGGATCGACTAGGCATTCATCGCTGGAACATCCGATACTGCTGGAAGCAATCGAGCGCTTCCAGCAGCAAGCCGCTGCGCATCATCATCGAACAGGTTACCCCTTTGTGGTGGCTAGTTACGCACAGAGCCTTGATGGCTGCATTGCGGCGGTTCCCGGCGAGCGATTTGTCTTAAGCGGCGAACAATCCATGCTATTTACTCATCGCCTGCGGGCCACCCACGATGCCATCTTAGTGGGGATTGGCACCCTTCTGGCAGACGACCCTCGCCTTACTGCCCGAAAGGTCGCGGGGCCGAATCCACAACCGATTGTCGTGGACTCGATGCTGCGCTGCCCACTCGGTGCCCGTCTGATTACAGCCCACCCAACCCACAAACCCTGGATTATCACCACACCTCAAAGTGCCCCATCCCGGCGGGAGGCGCTTCAGGCGCTCGGTGTCGATGTCATCCCAGTGTCCGCGACCTCCTCCGGCCAAGTTAACCTCGCGAAGATGATTTCGGTCTTGGGCCAGCGCGGGATACGCAGCGTGATGGTTGAGGGGGGAACCGGCATTCTGACAAGCCTCCTGGCTGGAGGTCTAGTCAATGTCGTGATTCTGACGATTGCGCCGGTTATCTTGGGCGCCGGGTTACACGCCATCGCGGATCTGGGGCAACCAGACAGCTTCCCTCGCCTACAACATATCTTGAGCGCTCGATTGGGCGATGATCTGATTGTGTGGGGTGAGCTAGCAGAAGCATGAGCAGAGCGCTTTCACTCTGGTTCGAGGGGCCTGGGCAGATTAGTCTGCGAGAGGGGGGCATCCCGACCCCTGGGGCCGATCAGGTATTGGTCCGGAGCCTGCGCTCTGGGATCAGCGCGGGCACCGAAATGCTGGTCTACCGTGGGCAGTTCCCCGAATCGCTCCCAGTTGACGCCACAATTGAGAGCATGGCCATGGGCTTTGCATATCCGCTGAAGTACGGTTATGCTGCCGTTGGTAAGGTGATTGAGGTAGGCAGCGCAGTAGACCCGACTTGGCTTGGCAGGCGTGTCTTCGCCTTCAATCCGCACGAAAGCCATTTTGCGGTCTCACCCAAGGCGCTCCTTCCCCTCCCGGAGGGCATCTCTAACGATGACGGGGTATTCATCCCCAATCTTGAGACGGCCCTCACCCTGCTGCACGATGGCACTCCACTTATTGGCGAGAAGGTAATTGTGCTCGGTCAGGGGATTGTTGGCTTGCTGGTCACGCATCTGTTGGCCTCCATGCGTCTGGCCCAACTCATCACCGTTGACCGCTATGATCGTCGTCGCGAGGCCGCACTGATGCTAGGCGCACTTCGCAGCTTTTCGCCAGACGATCCAAAACTAGCTGAGTTGAGGGACCTTGACCTCAGTTATGAACTCTCTGGGGCACCTGCTGCACTCAACGCCGCGATTCGGCTCACTGGTTACAGTGGGCGCGTGGTCGTCGGGTCATTTTATGGCAATAAGCGCGCTGATTTGGAGCTGGGCGGTTGGTTCCACCGCAGCCGGATGCAGATCATTAGCAGTCAGGTGAGTACCATCCAGCCCGCCTTGCGTGGTCGCTGGGACTCAGCTCGCCGCCTTCAGACGGTCTTGTCACTTCTCACCTCCACCCAACCACAGCGTCTGATCAGCCATCGCTTCCCCATCTCGCGGGCCCCTGAGGCTTACCGACTCCTTGCTGAACAACCTGAACAAGCCCTCCAAGTGGTTTTGGACTACGCCGAAACGCAGTAGAAGCGACCTCTCAGCTTTCGCTACAATTTGAACGGTCTGAAGGTACTGAAGAATCAGGAGATGAGAATGCTGAACCAGACCGCACTACGCGGACTGATTGGTTTGATCGTACTACTTGCGTTAACAGCCTGCGCTGGCAGCAGCACTGCGGATGTAGAAAGCGGCGTCGTCGTGCAAGACATTCCCACGTCCACCCCCGTCCCAGTAGATGAAGTTCAGCCCACTGATGAGACACCAACGGAGACTGATGAGGCGACTGAAGAAGCCGTCCCTACAACCGAACCCTCCCCAGCAGAGACTACTGAGGGCGAGGTTCCGTCAAGTGCAGATGTCACCAGTTTGGCCATTGCGGTCGTTCCTTTTGCCAGCGGACTGACCTTACCCGTCGGGATGGCCAACGCCGCTGATGGCAGCAATCGGCTGTTTGTCGTTGAAAAACAGGGAACCATTCGTATCTTGGACAGTGCGGGAGACCTACAGCCAACTCCCTTCCTAGACATTCGTGATCGTGTTGGGTCAGGCGGCTCCGAGCAAGGATTACTCGGCTTAGCCTTCCACCCCAACTATACAGAGAACGGCCATTTCTACGTCAACTACACCAACGAGACCGGAAATACGGTGATCTCGCGCTTCAACGTCACGGACGATCCAAACGTGGCTGACCCCAACAGCGAGATGATGATGTTCCGACTGCCCCAGCCTGCCAGCAATCACAACGGCGGCGGCCTTGTCTTCGGCCCGGATGGATATCTCTACATCGGCACGGGTGACGGTGGCGCGGCGGGCGACCGCTATGGCAATGGCCAGAACACACAGACCTTATTGGGAGCCATGCTGCGCGTCGATGTGGATGGTGGCACCCCCTATGCGATCCCAGCTGACAATCCCTTCGTTGATGATCCAAATGTACTGGACGAAATCTGGGCGTATGGTCTGCGTAACCCCTGGCGCTATTCGTTCGACCGCTTGACAGGTGACCTATTCATTGCAGATGTGGGGCAGAACGCCTTTGAAGAAGTGCATTTTCAGCCAGCGGATAGCACTGGCGGCCAGAACTACGGCTGGCCCATCATGGAAGGCTACAACTGCTTCCCGGCTGGGACCAACTGCGACCAAACTGGCCTGACCCTCCCCATCCTGGAGTACAGTCACAGTCTGGGCTGCTCAATCACCGGTGGCTATATCTATCGCGGGGACACCCACCCAGCTATGCAGGGTGTCTATATTTTTGGGGACTTCTGTAGTGGGCGTATTTGGGGTCTGGCACAAGATGCCCAGGGAAGCTGGCAACAAGCACTGTTGACTCAAGTCAATCTTCAGATCGCCGCCTTTGGCGAGGCGGAAGACGGCTCTATATACGTCGTCGACATCCGCGACGGTGGCATCTGGGAGGTTACCGCTCAATAGCGATTTTCGGTGGGCACTCTTTTTCTCAACGACAGTAGGGGCGCATATGGCGTCCCTATTGTCGTTTCTGGCAATCGGATTTAAGATTGGATGATGGAGCTACAAACCTGATCCCACCGAGGAGCATCCCCATCGTATGACCACAGATAGCATCCGCCATTTCCGTCGCATTCGAGATGTCTCGCCTGACGAACTCCGTTTTATCATCAATAAAGCTATTGAGATCAAGCAACGACCAGATGCCTGGTCAACAGCCTTAACTGGCAAGACGCTTGCCATGTTGTTCCAGAAGACCTCGACCCGCACCCGCTTTTCCTTTGAAGTCGGCATGACCCAGTTAGGGGGGCATGCTATTTTTGCTGAAACGCGCCTGACCAACATTGGCATCGCTGATCTAGCAGACGAGGGTCTGGTGATCTCGCGCTATGTCGATGTGATCATGGCCCGCCTCAAGCAAAGCACAGACCTAATGACCCTGGCTTCAGCGTCGGAGGTACCTGTCATCAATGGGCTGGATGAAAAGTACCATCCGGCTCAAGCCCTGACGGACCTCATGACCATCAAGGAGAAGCTGGGCCGCACTGCCGATCTTAAGATCGTCTATGTCGGTATTGCCAACAACGTCAGCAATTCGCTGGCAATGGCTGCTGTCTACAGCGATGCACAGTTTGTGCTGTGTGTGCCAGAGAAAGACCCTGATTCGGACGTGCCAGAACATCTGGCCTTTTTGCAGGAGAGCAGTCGCTACAGCGAAAACCCTGACATTGCTGAGGCAGTCAAAGATGCTGATGTGATCTACACTGATACATGGATCAACCTGGAATACTTCACCGATCCCAGCTTTGCCGAGGAGAAAGAGCGGCGCATCAACACCTTTACGCCTTATCAGGTCAACGAAGAGATGCTGGCCTTGACCGGCAAAGACACTCTCGTGATGCACTGCCTTCCGGCTCACAAGGGCTACGAAGTCAACGAGACGGTGCTCTATACGCCAAACTCGGTCGTCTTTGATCAAGCTGAGAATCGACTGCATGCGCAGAAAGCGCTGCTCCTCTGGCTCCTGAACAAACTATAATCTGCTGAACCGAACGGTCCACACCATCTGAGAGGACAACCTCATGGCAATATCACCTGATACCAACCTCACGGCAGAGGAACTTATCGCCGTCGAAGAGCAGTACGGCGCGCATAACTATCACCCCCTCGATGTGGTTCTGGCGCAGGCTGAAGGCGTCTGGGTGTACGATGTCGATGGCAATAAATACCTGGACTGCTTGAGCGCTTACTCCGCGGTCAACCAGGGCCATCGTCATCCGCGTATCATCCAGGCTTTGACCGATCAAGCCCAACGACTCACTTTGACCTCGCGTGCCTTTCGCAACGATCGGCTGCCGCTTTTCTACAAAGAACTGACCGACCTGACTGGCTTCGATACCGTCTTGCCGATGAACACCGGGGCGGAGGCAGTCGAGACATCTCTGAAGCTGGCTCGCAAGTGGGCTTACCAGGTCAAGGGTGTCCCGCGTGACCATGCCGAGATCGTCACGGTAGAAGGAAATTTTCATGGCCGGACCATCACAATTATTTCCTTTTCGACAGAGCCCCAGTATCGTGATGACTTCGGTCCGCACACCCCCGGTTTCGTGACTGTACCCTATGGCGATGCGGACGCTTTT
>JAADYZ010000436.1 GCA_010092775.1 Chloroflexota bacterium | reverse complement strand
TGTATGTCGATTGCGATGCTGACACGCTTTTGATGCAGGTTGAACCGGCCGGGCCTGCCTGCCACACGGGACGTGTGAGTTGCTTCTATCGAGAGTTTGAGCATCTGGATGGCGGCGGGGTGATCGTTAAGGCAGTATCTGCGAAATGAGTGACTTGGAATGGCTGTTTCAAGTCATCGAGGATCGACGGGCCAAGCCCAAGCCAGGGTCCTACACTAACGAATTATTTGATGCAGGTGAAGACCGCATTGTACAAAAAGTGGGTGAAGAGGCGATTGAGGTCGTGATTGCTGCGAAGGGCCAGGGCGATGCACGCTTGATTAGTGAACTGGCTGACCTCACCTATCATGTGCTGGTCCTTCTAGCGCATAAGGGCTTATCCCCAGACGATGTGTTGGCAGAGTTGGAAAGGCGGCACCGATAAAGCATGGAAAGAGCGCTGCTCAGTGTTTACGACAAAAGCGGATTGGTCGACTTTGCTGAGGCTCTCCTCGACAATGGCGTCGAACTCATCGCCAGTGGTGGGACCGGCGCCGCAATACAGGATGCAGGTCTCGCACTTCGGACAATAGAAGATATCACCGGTCTACCCTCAATATTGGGGGGGCGGGTTAAGACCTTGCACCCAGCGGTGCACAGTGGCATCCTAGCGCGCTTGGGCGGTGATGATCAGGCTGTGCTGAACGAACAGGGTTGGCCCTTGATCGATCTGGTGGTGGTCAATCTCTACCCCTTTATCGAGACGATCTCTCAGCCGGATGTCACAGAAGAAGAGGCTATTGAGCAGATCGATATTGGCGGGGTTGCTATGATTCGGGCGGCGGCCAAGAATCATGAGCGCGTTACGGTGATCACCGGCCCGGAGGATTATCACATTGTGCTGGATGAACTCGCTTCCTATGGCGATATGCGCAGCGAGACACGGCGTGCTCTGGCGCAGAAAGCCTTCGCTCTGACTGCCGCCTATGACGCAGCGATTGCGGGCTTCTTCGCCCACCAAGATGACGAACTACCGACGTCTTTGAGTGTCTCCATGCCGGCCAGCGCGGCGCTTCGTTACGGTGAGAATCCTCATCAACAAGCGCGCTTGTATGGGCCGTCCACCATTCACCCTTTAGGTGGGGAGCTGTTACAGGGCAAGGCGTTGTCCTACAACAACCTATTGGATATTGACGCCGCCTGGACGGCTGTCGAGGATTTTGAACTGCCAACCGTGGTGATCGTGAAGCATCTCAGCCCCACCGGAATCGCCAGCGGCGACTACCTGCCGGATGTCTACCAGGATGCGCTTGCTTCCGACCCCGTATCAGCCTTTGGTGGGGTGATGGCGGTCAATCAACAAGTTGACGAAGAGCTGGTCGAGTCGATTGGCAAGGTGTTCGTCGAAGCCATCGCTGCACCGGAGTTCACCGAAGCTGCCATCGAGATGTTGCATGAGCGCAAGAAGAACTGCCGCTTACTGAAGATGGGGCCGGTTGAGCCTGCGTACTTTCGGGTCCGCAGCGTGCGTGGTGGCCTATTGGCTCAAACGCCGGATCGCACGGTTGATACGGATTGGCAGATCGTTACTGAGCGTCAACCCTCTAATGAAGAGATGGCAGGGCTGCGCTTTGCCTGGCGTGTGGTGAAGCATGTGAAGAGCAATGCCATCGTGCTGACACGCGGCCAGCGGACCGTTGGGATCGGTGGCGGGCTGCCCAGCCGGGTCGATGCGACCCAGTTAGCTGTGATGAAGGCGGGCGAGCGAGCGCAAGGTGCATCGTTGGCTTCAGACGCCTTCTTCCCCTTTGCTGACGGGCCAGAAGCTGCCGCCGCTGCGGGTGTGACTGCCATAGTACAACCTGGCGGATCAATCCGTGACCAGGACGTGATTGATGCCTGCAACCGCCTGGACATCGCGATGTGCTTTACTGGGGTGCGCCACTTTCGGCATTGATCAATGGATGCCTACCTGCTTACCCTGGTCGCCTTCTTGGGCTACTTGCTGGGGAGTGTGCCAACTGGGGTGCTCCTTTCGAGGCTATTTGGCTGGCCCGATCCACGGCTCTACGGAAGTCGCCATATCGGGGCGATGAATTCTTATCGAGTGGGTGGGATGCAGGCCATGATCCTAGTCCTCTTTGGTGATGCGCTCAAAGGCATTGCAGCCGTTGTGATGGCCGAGGCCATTACCCTCAATGTGTGGGCTATTCCCATTGCCGGGACTGCTGCGGTGGCTGGCCATAACTGGCCGGTTTGGCTCGGCTTCAAAGGTGGTATGGGTCTCTCAACCGGAGCAGCGGCAATGGCGGTGCAGTTCTTTCCGGCTGTGTTGGTGGCGGCAGCCTGGTGGGGCCTATTGCGCCTGATCTTGCGGCACACACCACGCTCAACGGTTGTGGCGGCGATCCTTGCACCAATCACGCTTCTTGTCTTGCCACTCAATGACCTCACCCTGCCAACCATTGTGCTCGCCATCGGCGTGTGCATCCTGGTGGGGGTTCGCCCTTTGACCGATTTGAAACGCGATTAACCCAAGCCGCTCGATGTTGCAAGCCAGCATGAGGGGGAAGAAAGACAAAAGCCCATCAGACCCAACTCTTGTT
>JAADYZ010000435.1 GCA_010092775.1 Chloroflexota bacterium | reverse complement strand
GCTGTTTGCTGGTCTGCTGACCTGGGCCAGCGAGCGGCAGGCCCCAAGCCGCATCTGGCTGCTCTCAACCGGCCTGGCGATTGGGGGCTGCGCCCTGCTTCTAAGCGGCCAGAACGAGGCCATCCAGCTCGAGCCATTGGGCGTTTTAGCGGCGTTGACGGCAGGCCTGGCCTATGTGATCTACGCTGCCGCGCTTAAACGCCTCACGCAAAGCCACCCCTCAGAGGAGGTCGTCGCCCTGTGTATGATGCTAGGCGCTGTTCTACTCGCCCCACTGCTGTTGATCAGCGAAACCGGTTGGCTGTGGGATCCGCGTGGCGTCTTGATCGTGCTGCACCTGGGATAGCTCGCGACTGCTCTGAGCTACCTGCTTTTCGGCAGCGGCATCAAGGATGTACCAGTGACAGTCGTTGCCACCCTGACTCTCTTTGAGCCGCTCACCGCCGCGCTGCTGGGTATCCTGCTGCTTGGTGAGCCGGTCAGCCTGCCCATTTTGCTCGGGATGGGCCTGGTGTTGGGCGGGCTGAGTCTATTGGCCTTTGATGATGCAGCACATTGACAGCAGAACCTGGTCCTTATGCCAACCTTGTCTATACGCGTAGAGTGCCTCGGAAGCCCCTCGCAGAGTAGAACGACGGCGCACCATTATGGTAGAAGAAAACGTGATCGTATCGACGATCGCCAAAGAGCGCGCCGCCCAGGTCTCGAATCGCAGGGGGTGTTTTGATCCAACTGGAGGTTGTCGTGTCGAAGTCGCCAAGCGCCTGCAACTGGCGATACTGCGCTTCATCAAGCAGTTCGATGCCCATTGCCGCAGCGAGATCAACCGCGTTACCGCCTGGGAAGACGCCTTTCCCCTCACGCTCCTTTTGGGCTGGCCCATCATAGCAGATGCTCCGACGGCCTTTGGGGCTTTGCTTAGCGCAGTCACAGAAGATGAATTCGCCCGTCTCAGTGTCAAAGCCAATCACGTCTGGCTCACCGCCGGTGCTTTCCATCGCGTGGATGGATGCCAACTTTGCCGGGTGAGCCTCCAACCGCGCCTTGACGCTTTCCCAATCCAGGTCGACGTGGCGAGCCATGTTCTTCTCAAAGCGCGTTTTCAGCATGTCCAATAGCTCGATTGCCCGGTCCGGCGCAAGGTCTAAATCGACCTCAACCTTTGGGATCGGCTTCCCACTGCCTTTCTTCCCCATTTACCAGCTCCTGACTTGCGTGTAAGTTTGAATCAGAACTTGTGTTCTATTCTACACGCTTCTGCTGGTTGCCGCTACCGCGCCACGACTGCCGGGGCCAGGCGAGCCAGCCCAGCCCTGACCAACTCGATTGTGTTGAGGTAGTCATCTTTGTGTAGCATGGCACGTGGGCTGTGAATATAGCGGCAGGGCACCGAGACAGCCACCACCGGCACGCCACCCTCTGAACGGTTGATTGCGCCGCCGTCTGTCCCACCGATGCCTGGCTGTTTGAACTGATAGGGAATGCAGAGTTCATCAGCGGTCTCTACAAACAGATTATTCAGCCGCGCATCGTAAATCACCGAGCGGTCCATCACGCTCAAGGCAGGGCCTTTGCCCAGTTCGGTGGTTGGCGACGTATCTCCTTCCTTGGGTAGATCGTCTGCGATGGTGCCTTCCAGCGCAACACCCACATGCGGCTTGATCCGGTTGGCCGCGATCGTCGCGCCACGCAGCCCAACTTCTTCCTGAACCGTGAAAGCACCGACCAGGTTGAAGGGATAGCGCTCACCTTGCAGCAGGTGTACCAGCACAGCACAGCCCACCCGATCATCGAAGGATTTGCCGCGCAGCATCGCACCCAGGTCGGTAAATTCGGATGCAAAGCCGATGCGTGTCCCAAGCGGCGCTTTGCCCTTAGCCGCTTCTTTCTTGCTTAGGCCAATGTCCACCCGCAGATTATCGATTTTGGTGACGCTGTTATACTCGCCCCCACTCAGCAGGTGAACCGGTTTAGCCCCGATCACGCCAGGAATCTTCTTCGGCCCGACCAACACGCGCAGCCCCGGCAGCAGCCGATCATCCAGGCCGCCCACCGCTGCGATCTTCAGTGTGCCATCGCCGTTATGCCCCATCACCATCATGCCAACTTCATCCATGTGGGCGTCGACCATCACGGTGAAATCGGTCTCGCTGCTGGCATACTTGGTGGCGAAGAGGTTGCCCATCGTGTCGGTCTCGATCTCGTCAACGTGATCGGCAATCATGTCGCGGATGATGCGGCGCACCTCTTGCTCGGCCCCGCTGACGCCCATCGCCTCCGAGAGTTGTTGTAGGATGTCCATTTCTTCTGTCCCCGTTGGTCTACGGGCGCGGCTAAGCGCGCCCCTTCAAGGTAGTGACCGCCTCTAGGTGCTGAACGGATGGTCTTCAACAGTCAAGAGACGGCGCAGCACACTGGCGCGCCGTTGAAGGAGATCTTCATCGCGCACCGTCTGGTGGATCATGACCCTACTCATCCTGCCCTCGCTTGGATCGCTTCGGCGGGTCTTCGGGAAGGCCCAACTCGGCGCGGAACTGACGCATTTCCTTGGGCGACGGCACGATCAGCAAGCCAATCACCGCAATCACCGCCGAAATACCGATCAGCACCCAGTCAGTGCCCGCCACCAGGAAGATGATTGCCCCACCAAAGACAATCGCAATCCCAAGGGGGATGCGCATCCGATAGTTCTCTTTCAGGCGCTTGAACCCATCCATCTTAGTCTGTGGTCTCGCCTTCGTCATCTGCGCTATCTGCACCGTTCTCAGCCGCTTCTTCTGCATCCAAAGATAGACGATGTAGCGTTTGATCGTCCAACTCGCTGATGAACTGCACCACGATACGCGCTGTGCGCTCAATGTCCTTGAGTGAGGCAATCTCGACTGGCGTGTGCATGTTGCGGATCGGAATACTGAGGACGGCGGTCGGCACGCCGGAACGGCTGATCTGAATGGCATAACCGTCTGTGCCCGTGCCACGCGGTGCGGGTTCTGGATGCAGCGGTAGTTCCAGTTTTTTGGCCGTCTGGCGCAAGCGATCGAAGAGCTTGGGATGGGCGTTCGGGCCAATCATGATGGTCGGTCCGCCGCCCAACTTGAAACCGCTGTCCTCGCCAACGCCATTCCCGGTGGCAAAACCGACATCAATGGCAAGGGCCAGGTGCGGTGCGATTCCCCAGGCCGCCGTGGTCGCCCCCTTCAGACCGACTTCTTCTTGCACTGTCGCGGCCACCACCACATTCCAATTGAAGCTGCGTGATTGCAGCCCTTCCAGAATCAGCGTGGCACAGGCCACCGAAGCACGGTTGTCCATCGATTTGCCACAGAGCAGATCACCGTTAAGCTTGACGGCCTTCTGATCAATGCTCACCAGGTCACCAATCCTGACCTGCTCGCTGACTTCCTCCGCCGTCAAGCCGGTGTCGATCACCAGGTCAGACAGATCAGGATATTTCTTGCGGTCCTCAGCAGGCAGCACATGAGGCGGGCGGCTGCCGACCAAGCCAAGCAGATCCTCACTCCCATGCACCACGACTGTCTGGCCGATCATCACCCGCTTATCGATCCCGCCAACCGACGTGACGCGCAAAAAAGCCCCATCGATCGAACTGACCATCAGGCCGATTTCATCCATGTGGGTGGCAATCAAAAGAGTGCCCTGTGCTGCGGCGGTTGTAGCGTAGCGGGTGGCGAAGAGATTACCCAGAGCGTCCACTCGCAAATCATCAGCCAGGCGCTCCCACTCGCTCTCGATCAGTTGGCGGATGGGCGTCTCATAGCCAGAGAGGCCAACAGCCTCAGACAAGTCCGTCAGATGCGTTGTCAAATCAATGCTCATGTGCAGTCTCTTTCACATCAATGGGGCACGACACAAACCTATGGGGTCGGTGTGGCCGTCGCGGTAGGCGTTTCAGTCGGAGGTTCGTCTGTTTCGTCTTCAGTTGGTGTCTCGGTCGCCTCTTCCGTGACCGTAGGCGTCGAGGTGGGTGGATCTTCCTGCTGCTGAGTCGGTGTTGGCTCTTCTGTTGGCGGTTCGTCCGTTTCTGTCGCCGACGCGGTGGCGGTCGGCGTGGCAGGTGGGCTGGCCGTGGCGGTTGGCGTTGCCGAAGGCGGAGGCGTATCAGTTGGTGCAACCGTCTGGGCCAGCACGGGCGCTGTGAGCGCGTTCGCGCCCTGCGTCAGCAGCGCTTCAATCGTCAGGGTGGGGCCGGGGT
>JAADYZ010000065.1 GCA_010092775.1 Chloroflexota bacterium | reverse complement strand
CCCTAGCATCACGAAAGCACCGACTGAACCAAAGGTAACGCCCCCCGCAGTGCCCATCACCAGCCCCGCGTTGAGCCGCCCCAAGGTCCCGGCAATGCCGCTGGGCCGAAAAGCACTCAGCACGCCACCAGCCAGGTACCAAGCGGCCACCCACCCGGCGCCGATCAACAAGACATGTGCCAGGCGCAAACTAGGGGCTATCCGACGCAGGAGCAGAGCCAGTACGAGCGCCGACACCCAAATACCCAGCGCCCAGTTGGTGGTGTCGTAGGGGTCAATCGTCCGACCGACACGGCTGGCAGCGACAATCACAGGTGGACCAAGCTGCCAGAAGTACAGGGCCGCAGCCAACCAGGCCAGTATCATCCCGACCGTATAGCCCCAGGGAATGTTCGAGCGCGTCAGTCGCAGCGCCAGCGCCATGATCGTCCCACCGAGCAAAAAGGCTACCAGGAGCAGCTCAGTCGCCCAGCCACGTTTCCAACCTATGGTTAAGGCAGACAAGCCATCGCTGCTGAGATCAAAAGCCAGACCCCATGCAGCCGCCCATCCCAAGCTGATCAGCAAGCCAGCCAGAAGAATCCGCAGCACGGGATGTAGTCGTTCCATTTTTCGCTACCTAGATCGTGATGATATGCCAGTCGCTATTCAGCAGCCACCAACTAGCCCCGTAAACCACCAGCAAAATGGCAGTGCCAACCAGCGCGACCAACCGCACGTTGACCGTTGCCACCAGAGTCATGATTGAAAGTCCGGCAGCGAGCGTCACAAGCAGCCCAGTCGCAGCACCAGCGACGATGCCAGCTGTCACGCGCTCCGAGGCGGGTTTACCCAGGCGCACGCCTAAGCTGCTCGCCAAAAGCAGCCAGCCCGGTAAGGTCAACAGCCAAAAACAGATCAGGAAATACAATGAGACGAGCATATCGACCATTCGAGTGTAACCGGCTGCCAGCAGCACAACCACCACTGAAGCGATCAACATGGCAACCGCCAGGCTAATGGTCCAGGCGATTAGATCGCGCAGGGGGTAAATCGTTGCCAAGGCGTAGCTACGTCCGATCTGGTCGGCTGAGAGGCCGGTCAAACGTAGCAGCGGGAATTCAGAGCTATGGCTGTGTGTCCAACTGCGCGTCGCTGAGCGCACCGCCACGACGATGGGCAACAGCCAAGCCACAGCCAAGACCAGCGGCAGCAGCAAGAAGGTAACAGGCAGTGTCCCTGCCAAGATCAGCGCATTGCGCACAATGTCCGACGAGTAGCGACGACCCACCAACCAGCGCGCGCTGTGCTCAAGGCTGTTCGGCGGGAGATGAAGCAAGCGCTCCATAAAGGGTGTGGGAAAAACGGGAGCCAACCAATTCATCACGATCGCGGCGCAATCAAAGGTGAACCAAGATTTGGTCCAAGGGCTTCTTCTCCAGCTTGGGGACCTGCGCGTCTTCAGACGGATAGCCCACTGGGATAAGCAGATAGGCCCGTTCGTTTTCAGGGCGTTCTAGAATCTCTTCCAGAAACTTCATTGGGCTGGGGGTATGAGTTAGCGTTGCCAGCCCGGCCAGATGCAGGGCAGTCAGCAAGAAGCCCACCGCAATACCGACCGATTCTTCGCTGTAGTAGTGCTTAATCTTGTGTGTCTCGCCGGTTTCCGGGTCGGTTTCGAAGCCATAGGATTGGCGAAAAACAACGATCAGATAAGGCGCAACTTCAAGATGGGGTTTGTGCCAATCGGTGCCGAACTTCTCCACCGCCTTGAGCCATTCATCACTCATGCGTCGCTCGTAGTTCTCCCGTTCCTCTCCCTCTGCTGCCTCTCGAATCTGCCGCTTCAGGTTTGGATCACCCACCACCACAAAAGTCCAGGGCTGCTGATTGGCACCCGAGGGCGCGGAGCCCGCTGTCGCCACTGCATTCTCGATCAACTCGAACGGAACTGCACGATTAGCGAAGTGGCGAACCGTGCGGCGCGTTTGCATCTGCGCTTTGAAGGCGGTCGAGCGCGCAAGTTGTTCTTCGAGTGAAATGGCTTCGTAGGCCAGAGGGACAAAGGACTGGTGGTCCATGAGGTGAACTCCGATGGCTAACGGACGATCTTCGTCAGGATTGCGATTCGATCAATTGCGGGTCTTCGTCAGTGGCAACGGGCAGCATCACAGTGAAGCGGGTACCTTCGTTCAGGCGGCTAGACACCGATACAAAACCGCCGTGCCGCTCGACAATTTCCTTCACGATGCTCAACCCTAAACCAGTGCCGGGCACTTCGGTAGTTTTGGCATTGTCGGCTCGGAAGAAGCGATCGAAGATGAAAGGCAGTTCATCGGGAGCGATACCCATCCCGGTATCCGAGATGCTGATCGACACGAAAGAGGCTTGGTCGTCAGCACCTTCATTGGTGGCGGTTTCCACTGAGATGTGATCTTGTGGCGATGAGTAGTTAATCGCATTGTTGATCAGATTGACGAGCACCTGCATCAGACGGTCGCGATCTGCATACACGATTGGCATACGCTCTTGATAGAGAACACTTAAGCGGCGATCTTGTGCGGTGATGTGCGTCGTGTAGGTGCGCATCACCGCCCGGACCAGATCGTTAATATCAAGTCGTTCTGGGCTGATCGACAAGACTCCCCGTTCCATTCGCGAGATGTCCAACAAGTCCTCAACGAGGCGCTCTAAACGGCCTAGTTGCGTCCCCATTGTTTCCAGATATTCGGCCCGACGTTGGCTGGGGCCACTGCGCACCAGAGTCAGATAGAGCTTCAAATTGGTGATCGGGGTGCGCAACTCGTGCGATACGCTGGCAATAAACTGCTTACGCATCCGCTCAATTTCTTTATTGGCTGTCACATCGCGCATCACCACCACCAGGTTGACGATCCGACGATGCTCGATAACCGGCGCAACTGTGAGGGCGGCATCGTACTCGGTCCCATCTTTCCGCTTGATGTGGAAGTCGCCCTCCCAAAACTGCCGTTGGCGAATGGCATCCACTAGGGACCACAGCGTTTCGACTGGCGTCAAGACACCCGGTTCATTCATCAGTTGGCGCAAACGCCGCCCTAGCACGTCATGCCGATTGAATCCCGTCATCCGCTCCCAGGCGGGGTTGACATACTCAATTCGCCCGGTTGGGCCGGTCAACATGATGCTCTCACCTGCACTCTCAACGATGGTTGTCAGGCGCTCACGCTCACGTGCAATTTCGGTGGTGCGATCAATGACCAATTCTTCGAGGCGTCCCGCTTGCTGCTCCAGAGTGTTGTACAGGCGTGCGTTCTCAATCGAGACCGCCGCCTGATCCACAATGGTTTGCCACAAACGCAAATTCTGATCGGTCACGGCGACCTGCTCTTTGACATCGAAGAGCTGCACCAGCCCAAGCCGCCTGCGGTTCGTCGTGAGCGGCAGCACCACCAACGTTTGAACACGCCATAACTCCAACTGATCGCGCAGGTCAGCCGCAAGGTCAGGTTGACTGGCATCCATAATCACTGGTTCACCGGACTTCAGGACAGTCGACCAATGCGAATTCCTGAGGTTCTCAACAGTCCGTTCGTTCCGACCTTGCCAGATCAGGTTGCTGTAACTGACTGTCGTTCGTATCGTATCTGCTTCTCTATCCCAATCGGAAATCGCGCAAGAGTGGCTCTCGCTGACGGCAATCAGCCTGCTGGCCACATCGAGTAAACGGCTGTCAGTCGTCAGCGAAATGGGGCGTTCGAAATCGCGGGCGGCTTCGTCCAGAATGGTCTGGCAGCGCGCCATCAAGTCAGCCTCCAAAGTCGTATCGCTAACATAACTCAATTCAGCGAGGCCAACGACCTGACCATCACGGCGCACAGGCAGCATCATGACGCTGCTCAGGCCTGATTCAGTCATCCAGGTTAATTCGTGTGGATCGTGATCAGGTGAGCGGCTTGACATTGTAACCGCTTGGTTATCCTCCAGCACAGACCGCGTGGTCGGGAAGTCGTCTAGCTGATAGGTTCGGCCCGAGTCTTGATGCCAATGCACGCGGCTGAACTCTGCGATAGTCGCGAGATGTTCGTTCTTAGGGTCCCACTCGTGGATCGTGCAGACTTGGCAGCGGCTAATATGAAGCAGGTTTTCAGCCAAACTGAGCAACACCTCACCAAGATTGAGCGAGCCAGTGAGGGCCTCTGTCGTCTCCAGCAGCATCTCTGCAATCTGTCGTTGCCGCCGCTCACTCTCGTAAAGGCGCGCATTTTCGATGGCAACCGAGAGTTGGGCGGCCAGATTCTCCAATGTGCGCACTTCAGCGTTAGTGAAACGACCGATCGCTCTGGCCTGCACATCTAGCACCCCTAACAGGCGGCCACCTCGCAGCAGGGGTAAAGCAATCTCCGAGCGTGTCTCCGGTAGCAAGGGGTTCGGCAAATGGTAGGGATCGTTGCGTACATCAAAAGATACGATCGGACGGCGTAGGCGTGCCGCCCGAGCGATCAGGCTGGGTTCGGCATCCAGCGGTAAAGCTGCAATATACTCCTTCATCTGGTCGCCGATGCGACCAGAACCCTCGCGAAAGATCAGGGTGCCCTGTTCTTTGTCCCACATCCGAATGTGAACATGATAGTAATCAAGCGCTTTGCGCGTCTGCTCTACTGTGGCCTTTAACAGATCGTCCAATTCGAGCACAGTGGTCAACTGACGCCCGATGTGATAAGCCAATTCCTCACGCTGTTGGGAGTCTTTCGATTGAGTGATGTCTTTGCTAGTACCGCGATAGCTGATTACGTTACGGTCCTGATCAAACCTCGGCTTACCCGACGACTGAAGCCATACCAGGCGCCCATCACGTCGATGCACCATATGCTCGATTTCGGTGAACCCGCGGCGCTCTTGCACATGTGGCGCGAGCATCTCGAACAAGCTAGTCATCTCATCTTCGGTCATCAAGGTGCTCAGTGGCCGCCCCAATAACTCCGTTGGCGTGTGGCCCAAGACGTCGACAAAGCGATCCGAGCAATAGGTAAACAAACCGTCGACCGTGACTTCCCACAGCAAATCTGATGTACTAAACGCGATGTCGCGGAAGCGCTCCTCTGTCTGTTGAGATTCATGCAGCAAAACATGATTCTCAACGAGTGACGCAAACTGGGGCGATAGCAGCTCGTAGAATTGCAGATCGCTGGGCAGGAGGTCGACGGCTTCATAAAAGGCGAAAGCGACAATGGCGATCAGTCGGCTGCCAGGCGTGATTAGTGGCACGATAGCCAAAGCCTTTACATCGCTGCTTTGCACCAGTTCCAGGAAGGCAGGATCGAACTTGTCACCGCTATGAGCGACATCTGGAACATAAACCACTGACTCGCGAGCCGACAGCACGGTCTTGGAAGTCATTTCAAACTCGTCCAAGGAGATCACCTTAGGGGCCTGATACTTAAGCCCCTCTTGATTGCGATCGGTAGCAATCATCTCCAAGAAGCTTGGCTGCTCGCCGCGATAATGAACATGCATCAAGATCGATTGGCACTTTGAGACCCGACTGAACATCTCCTCGCTGTACACAGATAGCCAGGCATCTGGGTCTTCGTGACGGATCAACTCCTGGCCAATTCGATGCAGCCGCTCGGTTTGCTCCAGAGCTTCTTCTGTGCGCTGTAGCAAGCGCCGATATTGAACGAGTGACGCCAGTTGGGGATACAACATCTTGTAGAGGTACTGCTGCGGCTCCTCGAATGCCTGGCGTTCTCGCCACTGTATGCTGATTAGTCCGACCCAACGCAGCCCGACAATGAGAGGCATCAACAGTCCAGACTGGTCACCCGTTTGTCGAAGTTCATCCAGCATGGGCGTGAGTTCGTCGGGTAGCTCAGTCTTCTCAGCATCGGAAACGAAAAAGACTTGCTCAAGCTGATGGGGCTGCTGTTGAATAATCTTGCCTTCGAAGCGATGACGTGCTGTTCGCCCATTTAAACCATGATAGGTTTCCGTTTGCACGCTCTCGATGAACTCCAGGCAGAGCGTCTGATATGCGGATTCTGGATAGACGTAATGCAGAGCAACCTGACACGCTCCATCTTGGGCGGCCATATCCAGAAAGACCTGCAGGAAGTCGGCATCGCTTGAGGCAACCACCAGACTGCGGCTCACTTCATATAGAGTTTTGAGCTGCTCGGCTGAGCCCGCGACGGTCAATGTGGTCTCCTTGCAACTTTCAACAGCTTATACCCGCCTCACATTTAGTCAGGAGTTTAACCTGTTCAAGACAAGTGCAGCAAGAGCTTGCTCCTTTGGGCGGCCTCAAGGTGCAATCAGCGTCATTGGGACTGTATAATGTAATCATGATCAGTGCACTCCTTGCCACCCACAACATCCTTTCAAACGCTTCAGCCATCTTCTCTCTGTTGATCACCTTGTTTGCCGCGTCGTATCTGCTACGGCGCAGCGAACTCGGCGGGGATTTCTGGGGCGCGGTCATAATTGGCCAAGGCATATTCGTGCTGCAAACGGTCGTGGGAATCCTGCTGGCCATTGGTGGCGCGGTAGCAGCGCGGGGGGTCGTCCACTATCTCTATGGTGTTCTGGTGCTGATGATATGGCCAGCCACCTACCTCTACACTGGTGGCCAGACGAGCCAGCGCGAAGTGATCATCTGGACCGCTGTCAGTGCTTTCCTATTTGGGTTGACGCTGCGAGCCGTCAACACCGGGAACATCCCCCTCCCATAGCGCTCAGTTTGCCCATTGATTTTGCAAAAATCAGCAGACTGAGTATAATTCAGTCGTTCAACCCGATCAACCGGGTAAAGTGAACAAAGCGACTTAGTGGCAATGATTAGGACAGCATAGAAGGGTAGCACATGATCCGCATCGAAATCGAAACGAACGAAGTATTGTATCCGGAACCAGAGCACACCACCCAACGAACAGGTCTTTATCCGCTCAGCAAATTGGGTGAGCTTTATCGTCAATGGGTCGGCGATCGCAGCGACCCATCACAGCCCAGCGACGACACTGACGGTTCTATGGACGATCTTTGTGGTTGCAATGAGGCCGTTGAATGCCGCAGCTAATTCAACAAAACGGGGAAGAAAACAGGCTCCTCCTTGCGCAGGAGCCTGTTGCTTTCCTGACAATGCTAGAGACCGGCATCAAAGGGTTTTGTGTCACCTGGTGATTTCTTTTCGACATTGGGTTTCGGTGCTGCTGATTCCTCCGCCGACTTTGGCCCCTGAATGATCTTTAGTGTGAAGGTGAGACGCCCCAGGGTGATGCTGTCATTGTTGCGTACTGACCGGGCAATACCCTTACCAAGGGGCGTAGCATTGTGCATCGTACCATTCGTGCTGTTCAGGTCTATCAAATAGAGATGATTGGCAGTCGGACGCAGCATTGCATGACGGCGCGAGACACCTTTCTCTGCAGCCTTATAGGGGCTGAGGTCCAGGTCAGCGCCATCTGGTGGGTTTCCTCGCCCAATCACAATATCGCCAACGATGTCAATGCCTAAGGAGCCGGACCCTGAACCCAGGTCCAGGAGTTCGATACGCCAGCGTGGGGCGGTCTCGCTGATCCCTTTTTCAGAGGCGTTGATTGGCAATTCAATATACATCGCCGCCTCACCACCGCGCGTCCCAAATGCAAACTGTCCCGCCAGCGGGAAGGTACCGCTAGTACGTTGGTCCAGTTTGTTGGTCGGCTGGCTCGCGTCGGCTCGGCTTTTCGCCTTGTCTAGCAGTCGCTCTTCTTCACTTTGGATGTCATCTTGTGCATCGCTCTGCTCTTCATCAGCCGAGTCCGCTTCCTCGGCATCAGGCTCGGAGAGTTGTTCAGTTTGTTTGGTGCCACCTGATGACTCCGGCGAGGGTGATGGTGATTTCGATTCCTCGGCCGGAGCAGCTTCAGCTTGCGCTGGTTTCTTGACCGTTTCCTCTGCCTTAGTCTCCTCAGATTTAGGCGTGGGTTCCTTCTTTTCCTCTGTCATGCTGTTCCCCAGTTCAGGTGTAGATGGACTCAGCGCTAGGATGGATGCTGCATTGGTGATTGGCGAACCCGTTGGGTGGGTAAGCGAAATGTTTGATATTCGAGGGTCATTGTATAGGGGAACATGCTCACTTGCAAGCGGGCACCCAAGAACCACACTGGAATTGTAGCCACCCCATCGCAAGGGGGTTAGAATCCATCCACCAGCATATGCAGGCCGGATCAATTGCCCCATGCGTCTTTCACACTTGTCACTCACCTACTTCCGCAACTATGCGCGCCTGGAACTTAACCTCCCGCCGGGTGTGATCGTTCTGTATGGGAACAATGCCCAGGGCAAAACCAGCCTGCTGGAGGCCGTCTACTATCTGGCGACCTCGCGGGCGCTGCATGCCACCTCCGATCGACAGCTCATCAATTGGCTGGCGAAGGATGATCCGATTCCGCACGCTCGCCTGGTGGGAGAAGCCGAAACACAACAAGGCAAGAAACGCATTGAGCTGACCCTGCTGACGGAGAAGACGGCTCGCGGCTCCCGTTTGAAGAAAGAGATTCGCATCAATGGCATCTCGCGGCGTGTCATGGACCTGCTGGGCCACATGACAGTGGTCCTGTTTTTGCCACAGGACCTGGCCTTGGTTGAAGGTTCCCCCAGCCTGCGCCGTCGTTACTTGAACATCACCTTGTGCCAGACTGACCCAGACTACTGCCGCGCTGTCAACCAATATGAGAAGGTGCTGTCCCAACGCAACGCCCTGTTGCGTCAGTTTCAGGAGCAAGGCGGGCGTGGAGATCGCAGCTTACTGACTTTTTGGGATGAACAGCTTGCTCAACATGGCGCTACCGTCGTTGCTGGGCGTTACCGTTTCATCCGAGAACTGGAACGCGAAGCGCGGGAGATCCAACGTGATCTGAGTGGCGAGCATGAGACGCTCCGCTTGCGCTACCAACCCGGCTTTGACGCGGCAGCAGCAACAGACGGCCAAATGAGCTTCGACGTCGCCGATATGGGCGTGTCGACATTGCCCCAACTGCCTCCGAAAGAGATCACCAAACGCTTCGTTGCCGCCTTACACGCCTGTGTCTCGCGCGATATTGCACGCGGCATGACAACCATTGGCCCACAACGTGATGAATTACGGCTGCTTGTAAACGGGCATGATCTGGGTTTGTATGGGTCACGGGGGCAAAATCGCACCGGTGTCTTGGCACTCAAGTTAGCCGAATTAGCCTGGATGCGGGAGAAGACAGGCGAATGGCCAATTCTCTTGCTAGATGAAGTGGCCGCCGAGCTGGACCACTATCGGCGGAGTTATCTACTAGAGCGGATCGGACAAGCTGAACAGGTGATCTTGACCACGACCGAGCCCGACCTTTTACCCGCCGAAACCCTGGTCGACGCCACCCGCTGGCGCGTCACAGACGGAACAATTGATACAGCCCTTGCAAGTTAAGCCTATTCAGGGGTCTTGATCGGAGCCTGATTCCAACGTGCCTCAAATTCGAAGAGATGTTGAATTTGGCCGTCAGTCGGGTTGATGCGCGGTCGCTTTCGACCGATGAGTTTAAGGGCATCTTCGGCGGACATGCCAGCTACAACGAGATAGCCCGCCGCCATGATCGGCGTCCGCCCAAGCCCCGCATGGCAATGGACGTAGACCTTCCGACCCTGGCTAATCATCAGCGCAATGAAGGGTGCACCTGTCATTAATTTGTCTAGGGTCGGCCCGTAATAGTCTGCGACGGGCAGCCACATATACACTTCTGGTGAGGCAGCCAGGAAACGATCGTGGGCTTCGGCCTGCAAATTAAGATCGACCGTCACATGGAGGGCTTGCATCACATGCCAGTCATGTGGACCGAGCCGCGCACCGATAAAGAGATCATCGGTGATTTGGTCAAAATCGAGGTCCATGATAAACACACCTCAGTGAGCATTTGAGGGTACTATTGTTCGGCTGGGGCGGAGGAAGACTCATTCTGAGCCGGCTGCTCCTGGGCACGACGAGCCTGGCGCTCTTCGAATTTCTTCTGCTCTTCCTCAACCAGCGTGGCCAGATCGGGAAAGACGTCAGCCATTTCCACAATCCGCAGACGCCACTTCTTCTTGCGTCGACGGCTGCGCAAATAACCCTTCACATGATAGAAGAACACGCCCCCAACGGTACGACGGCGTGAGCCGTCAACAACCATCAAGCCGCCATTTTCTTCAGTTTCAAAGGTGCGTCGGACCATTTTCTCAGCAAAGGCGACCCCACAAACCTGCACAATCCGGGCGATCTGAAAACGGGGATGCTCCTCTGTTTCTCCCAGCATCGTCGCGATTTGATCTGCTATGACTTGAGTCGCTGCATCAATAGAATTGTCGGACATTGTGCTCCCTTGTCGAAGCCCATACATCAATTGGTTGGTCTATTATACTCTAAGCTTGGAGTCTCTAACATAACACACCCGGACATAAACACAAAAACCGGCCAACTCTTATTATGTTGGCCGGTTTCACTGCCGCAGGAGCCTAGTCAAGCTCGCTGGTCATGTTGATATCGTAGGAGGCGTCGACTGCGCCACCCTGCCGCGCGAAAATCAACCCTTCGTCGTCGTTTGCATCCACCCGTACAACGGCACCCTCAGTGAATTCACCACGCAGCAGTTGAACTGACAGTGGACTTTCGACGTACTTCTGGAGTGCTCGCTTAAGGGGGCGCGCACCAAAAGCCGGATCATAGCCCTGGCGAGCCAGCCAGTTGCGGGCCGCGTCAGTCAGTTCAACGCTCAAACCTTGCTCAGCCAGCCGTTCGGCCACCAAAGACATTTGCAGATCAACGATGCGTTCCACATCCCCAATCGATAGTGGCGCAAAGATGATGATCTCATCAACGCGATTCAAGAACTCCGGGCGGAAGGTGTCGCGTAGGGCTTTCTCGATCTCACTGTGGTCGGCCACCGTCTGTGGATCGGTGCTCTTGACAAAGCCCAGCGTCCCACCTCGGCGGGCAAACTTGGTCCCCAGATTGCTTGTCATGATGATCACGGTGTTGCGGAAGTCTACGGTGCGGCCCTGACCATCGGTCAGACGGCCATCATCCAGAATTTGCAGCAGCGAATTCCAGATTTCCGGGTGAGCCTTCTCGATCTCATCAAACAAGATCACCCGATAGGGGCGACGGCGCACCGCTTCGGTCAGTTGGCCACCCTCTTCATAACCTACATAGCCAGGAGGGGCACCAAACATACGCGATGCCGTGTGGGCCTCCCGGTATTCGCTCATGTCGATGCGGATCAGCGCATCTTCGTCGTCGAACATAAACTCGGCTAGCGTCTTGGCCAGTTCCGTCTTGCCAACACCCGAAGACCCCAAGAAGATGAACGAACCAATCGGGCGCTTGGGGTCCTTCAAGCCGGAGCGAGCTCGCCGGATGGCATCGGACACAGCCTCAATGGCTTCGTCCTGGCCAATGATGCGCTCATGCAAGGCCTCTTCCATGCGCAGCAGTTTCTCCGCTTCGGTCTCTAACATCTGATTGACCGGGATACCCGTCCATGACGCGATCACATCAGCGATGTCGTTGGCGTCAACGACCTCATCCAGCGTGTTTTCGGACAGCCATTGATCATGCTCCGCCTGGAATTCGGCTTCAAGCTGCAAACGCTGCGTCTTAAACTGAGCCGCCTCCTCATACAGGCGACCATGCACAGCCTGTTCTTCTTCCCCCTGCAAGCGCTCGATCTCGTTGCGCATCTCTTTCAACTCGCTGGGCATCGAGTACAAGGCAACCCGCACTTTCGCGGCAGCCTCATCCATCACATCGATTGCCTTGTCTGGCAGGTGCCGATCAGTTACATAGCGGTGACTCAGCTTGACGGAGGCCACCAGCGCTTCATCGGTAAAGGTGATGCCGTGATGCGCCTCATAACGATGCTTCAGCCCACGCAGAATGTCGATCGACTCGTCAATCGACGGCTCCTCCACAAAGACCGGGGCAAAGCGGCGCTCCAGCGCCGAGTCTTTTTCAATGTGTTGTCGGTATTCATCTAAAGTGGTCGCGCCCACTACCTGGAGTTCGCCACGCGCCAGTGCAGGTTTCATCATGTTGCTGGCATCGAGGGCACCTTGCGCCGCACCCGCGCCCACAACTTGATGAATCTCATCGATAAACAGGATGATCTCACCTTCGGCCCGCTGCACCTCAGAAATCACGGCCTTCAGGCGCTCCTCAAACTCACCGCGGAATCGCGATCCAGCGATCATCTGGCCAAGATCAAGCGACACGATCCGCTTCCCAACCAGGATTTCAGGCACATCATTCGATTGAATCTTCTGAGCCAGGCCCTCCACGATGGCTGTCTTGCCGACACCCGCATCTCCGATCAAAACGGGGTTGTTCTTGGTGCGGCGGCTCAGGACCTGGATGACGCGCAGAATTTCGTCGTCGCGCCCGATCACCGGATCGAGCTTACCTTCGGCGGCTCGACGGGTCAGGTCGATGCTGTACTTCTCCAGCGTTTGATAGCGGCTTTCCGCCTGCGGGTCTGTCACCCGCTGGCCGCCGCGAATCTCCTGGATCGCCTCCAGCACGCGTTCGCGCACAACGCCCGCCTCCTTCAAGAAGCGTGCAGATGGCGTACCCGTATTGCGCAGGATCGCTAGAAAAATGTGTTCGGTTGAGATGTATTCGTCATTCAAGCGGTTCGCTTCATCCTGTGCGCCCTGAATGACCGTTTGGACGCGCGGCGTGATAAACACCTGCCCGGTGCCGCTGCCGTAAATCCCCGACGTGCGCGGAGATTGGCGCAAGTCCTCATCCAGGCGATCTTTCAATGCATCGCCTGAAACACCTAGATAGTCCAAAATCTGTGGGATGACCCCCTCAGGTTGTTCGAGCAGGGCCAACATAATGTGTTCGGTATCAACCTGTGTGTGGTTGTAGCGTTGTAGAATTTCTAACGCGCGTGCAGTTGCATCCTGCGCGCGCTCGGTAAATCGATCAAAACGGTGCATTCCAATACCGCCCTTCTAACCGTCACTGTGTCACAATCATAGCACAAGATGCTGCAAGCCCGTGGCTCGCTGCTATTTTATGCACTTTCAGTATCTCTCACAGGCAGACAAACGTCTATCAAAGGTTTGTAAGAAGCGCCGCTACAGCATCTCATGATAGGCGTGAACGGTCTGCTGAGCGACTTGCTCTTGGGTAAAGAACTTCAAGACCCGTTCGCGACCTAATTTAGCTAAGTGTAGGCGAAAGGCCTCATTCTGCATCAGCACAATGAGTGCATCTCGCAGCAGTTGGACGTTGCCTTCTGGAAAGACCAGGCCACTGTCGTCGAGCACTTCAGGGATCGCCCCTGAATCAGAGGCGATAACGGGGACACCACAGGCCATCGCTTCGATCAGAACCCGCCCAAACTGCTCTTTCCAATTGGGCCGCGTCAGCGATGGCAGCACGAATACGTCGAGCGAGCGAAAGAAATCGGGCATCTCTGTCGAAGGAATCGGGCCAACAAAAGACACACTACCACCGATATTCAGCAGCCCAACCATTTGCTGAAGCTCGTCATGCTGAGGGCCACCACCCGCCAGCTTCAGATGCCATTTGCCGGGCAGCATCCCCACCGCTTGGATCAGTACATCGAGCCCTTTTTCCGGCACCAATCGACCCGCATAGCCAATCACGAAACTGCGATCTGTCGCCGCCGAAGCGCCATCGGGCGAGAACAGATCAGGATCAACACCAAACTGGGGAATGACCCGCATTGGGCCACCATAACCCTTGTCTCGCCAGATGCGGGCGGCATCGTGGGTACCAGCGAGCGCATAGTCCGCATGATGTAGAACCCAGCGCTCCATCTGTGAAAAGGGCGGCGGATAGTGCCGTAGGATGTTCTGCCAGGTAAAGAACAGCGCCTTTGTTCCAGACCAACGTGCGACCCGCAAGGCGTGATACGTCGCGAAGTTGTAGGGTTCTTCGTCAATATGCAGGATGTCAGGTTGAATCTCTTGGATGCGCTGGCGCAGAGTGGGGAAGTAATAAAGATGGAAGTTGCCGTTCAGGGCCAAGGGGTCGACGATCAGGTCATAGCCCTCGGTGTAAATCTCTTCAAGGTCAATCCGTCGGTGCCTATCGTCCCAAAAGGGGGGCACCATCACACTCAATTCGACGGCGGGGTCCTGGGCGATTTCTTCTAGCTTGCGCTGATAGGCACCTACCACGCAGGCTTTGGAGATCATCAACACACGCAGTCGCTTGCCTGAGTCCATGCTTATCCCGATCTGTGAGGTAGGTCACTGGTTGGATTTTAGTCCCTGACGACACAGATGCAAACCGTCCTTTCTGCGCCATCCAGGCGACTCAAAGTCGGCAGGGGCGTCAGTGCTCGGCAACAGGCTAAATTGATGCGCAGGGGGCATAACGTCTTATGCCCCCCGTCTTTTGTTTGAACGCTCAAATAACCTCAAGCGCCTCGCCGACACGCTTGAAGGCTTCCAGGCCCATCTTCAGATCGTCTTGCGTATGAGCGGCGGTGTTCATCACACGAATGCGGGCAGCGCCACGAGCGACGGTTGGATAGGCAATTGCCATCGCGAAGACGCCTTCTTCAAATAGGCGCTTGCTGAATTCGCGGGCCAGCTTGGCCTCACCCAACATCACCGGGATGATTGGCGTCTCGGTGTGGCCGGTATCAAAGCCCATTTCCTTCAGGCCATGCTGGAAGAACTCCCCATTCGACCACAGCCGGTCGACCAGTTCGGTGCTTTCTTCCAGCATATCAATCGCTTGTAAACAAGCTGCCACATCAGGAATGGTCATCGCTGACGAGAAGAGGAAGGGACGTGCTCGCTGCCGTAGCCAATCGATAATGGTCTGGCTGCCCGCGATGACACCGCCAACCACACCAAAGGCTTTCGACATTGTGCCGACTTCAACGTCAACCTTGCCATGCAGCCCGAAGTGGTCCACGATGCCGCGCCCACCTTCACCCAGTACGCCCTCGCCGTGCGCGTCATCGACCATCATCAGGAAGCCGTTTTCGCGTGCGATCTCATACAAACCGGGCAGGTCAGCGAGGTCGCCGTCCATGCTAAAAACGCCGTCGCTGATGATGATGGCCCGTCCTGTGATGTCCGTCTCTTTGATCTTCTGGCGTAGATCATCCAGATCGTTGTGCTCATAGCGCACTACGGTTGCGCGCGATAGGCGGCAACCATCAATGATGCTGGCATGGTTCAAGCCATCGGAGAAGATGGTATCGCCACGCCCCACCAGTGCCGGGATCACTGCCAGGTTGGCGGTAAAGCCGCTCTGCATGGTGATGGTCGCTTCGACCTTTTTGAATCGGGCCAGGCGCTCCTCCAACTGATCGTGCAGGGTCATGGTCCCAGCAATGCTGCGCACCGCACCAGGGCCGACGCCATATTGATCGATGGCTTGCTTGGCGGCCTCTTTGATGGCCGGGTGATTGGCCAATCCAAGATAGTTGTTTGCACAGAAATTCAGCACGCGCTTGCCTTCAATCTCCACCCAGCCGTCCATTGGACTCTCGATGGTGCGGATGGAATTGAACAATCCTTGTTCTTTCAAGCCGGCGATTTCATCGCGCAGCCAGCTTGTGTTATCAACTGCTGTTGCCATAGTGGGGGTTCCTCCAGGTGGCATACCTCTAGGCTAGAGGATGATGTGTGACGTGTAGCCCCATTGTACCATCAGTTCAGAGGCCACTGGCGAGCGTTTGCTGGTCGCCCACATCATGATGCGGTAAGGTTGCCCTGCTCGTTCCAAACCACCGAATAAGAGAGCGTCATTTTATGCCACTGATCGACCTTGGCGACCTCCGCATGCATGCCTTTGTCTCCTCTAAAGAAGCGTCTACTAGCCCTCCGCTCATCCTGATTCATGGGGCTGGTGGCAACCATTTGCACTGGCCGCCGCCGGTGCGCCGGCTGCCAGGGCGCAGCATTTATGCAGTCGATTTGCCTGGTCACGGCAAATCGGAGGGGCCAGGCCGCGAAGCTGTGGCCAACTACGCCCAGGATATCATCGCGTTGATGAACGCGGAGAACCTCAGCACAGCGATCTTCGGCGGCCACTCAATGGGAGGCGCCATCGCCCAGACGCTAGCCCTGACCGTACCTGGGCGCACCTCTGGTCTGATCCTGATCGGGACGGGTGCCAAGCTGCGCGTCACATCGGCCATCCTGGACAGCATCCCTCATGCCACCAATCAGGCGATCGACTTTATCATGCAGTATGCCTTTGGCCCCACTGCCTCCGAAAAGCTCAAGCAAGTCGCATACGATGAGTTGAACACGATTGATCCCCAGGTGCTGCTGAATGACTATCACGCCTGCAACCAGTTCAACCTGATGGCACAGGTCAAGCATATCGACGCACCTACGCTGGTGGTCTGCGGCAGTCACGATCAGATGACACCGCCCAAATTTTCGCACTATCTGGCCGAGACGATCCCCAACGCTCAACTCACAACGATTAAAGAGGGTGGCCATATGATGATGAGCGAGCAGCCGCAGGCTGTTGCAGCGGCTCTAACGGCCTGGTTGGATGCAACCTATGGCCGATAAGCTGTTCAACATTCAAGATGCCGACGGCACTTCCCTCGCGGTGCGCGTCCGACGAGACAAACGCCTGAAGAAGTCAGCGCGCTGGACCCGCGAACGCCTTGACGATGGCTCTGAGGAAGTGCTGCTGCGCATTCCTCTGCGGATGCCTAACAGCTACATTTCGGATTTGCTGACCGACATCGAAAAGCAGATTCACAAGCCAGTTGAGTTGGGTAAACGTCGCACGGATGAGGACCTCCAGCAGCGGGCGGAGGAGATTAACAGGAAGCACTTCAAGGGCGCCATTCAATGGAACGCGATCCGTTGGGTGTCGAACATGAACAGCCGCCTGGGGAGTTGCACCAACGGCGGCCCCACCGACGGGCACATCCGGATCAGTGAAAAGATCAAGACCTGGCCAGATTGGGTGGTTGACTATGTGATCGCCCACGAACTGGCTCACCGGGTCCACGCCAATCACAGTAAGGCCTTTTGGAGCTATCTAGAAGAAGCCTATCCCCTAACCGAGCGGGCGCGCGGGTTCATCCAGGGCATCGGATTTGCGCAGGGTCAGCCCATCACAGAAGATACGGATTAAACTACCAGCTACTCACATCGAAAATCAATTGCAGAAATTCAGCCCGTTCTTCTGGCGTCATAGGGCGGGGCTGGCTCCAGTTTTCCATCATACCGGTGAACAGCACTGTTGAGATGTGCCGCCCTTCATAGAGGATGTGCTTATCGGCAAACAGCTGCCGATTTTCGATAAAGTCCATCTGATCGAAAAAGAGATTTCCCAGCCCATAGTGGACGAAGCCGTCGCCTGCAAAGCCAAAGCCTTGTGGTACATGCGAACTGGTTCCAGCCACGATGTCTGCCCCGGCGATGGCCAAGCGCTCATAGTCAGCGATCTCAGCCGGGTCGGGTATATAGCTCTGGCGTTCGCGATGCTGCACCGTCGCAATCACCAGGTCGGCTTGATTCTCCGCCTTGAGTGTCTGGATAACCGTCTCGATCCACATCCAATCGCCGCAGTTGGCCGCCCCTGGCGTCTCGATGGTCGCCCAGGCCGTTGCTGGACCAACAGCGTTGCAACCCACAAAAGCGACCCGTGTGCCATCAGGTGTCGTCAGAATGCGCGGTGTCTGCGCTTCTTCAGTGGTTCGTCCACCACCAAAATAGACGATCTCACGATTATCATACATCAACATGCTGTAACCCAGCGGTTCGATCCCAAAATCATTGACGTGGTTGCCTGTCAGCTCGACCACATCTAGCCCGATTGTCTCTAAGAGCTGCACAGTCTTTGGCTGCGAGCAGAATTGAAGATCGCCGTACAACTCCGGATCGGGGCAGTCCTCCCAAAAAGCAACTTCATTACTGGTGTGCAAAATATCGGCGGTCTGCAAGAAAGGCATGATCTCGAAGGACGGATAATCGAAGCCATACAGGTTCATATGCCAGGCTGTGGCCCGTACCAACGCGGTCACACCTGTCATGGTCACATCGCTGATGCGTGACGGATCGCGATTGGTCGGCGGAATCGTGGCGTTCATCGCCAGGTTATTCGCGATCTGCAAGCCCTGGTCATCTGATCCGACGACGCCAACGCTCAGCTTAAAGGGATACGCGGATAAATCGACATCGCGGGTCAGCACCGATTGGCCATCCACCGTGAGCACCTTTAACCTTGGTGACAACTGATGAAAGGGGATCAGGCCGACTGATGGGCGCGTATTCCACAGCGAGTCGACTAGGGTATCGGGTGAGTCAACAAGCACCGAGACGGCTGGCTCGCCCCAGGTCGCAGCAAGCCAAGCGCGCACATCAGCCGTAAGCACCCACTGCGGCGGATTGGCAAAATCGGGTAGCCCTGCGGCAGTCCCGTTCCAATAGGCTTGCAGATCAGTCAGCGCAACATCGTCTGGGACGGTGGCAAAAGGCCCGACCAGCGCATAAGTCCATTCCATTTGGGCAGCGGCATTTGCGCCAGGATTGACGATCATAGAAGCGCTGGCTATTTCCGGCGTGTCACCTGCCACCAGGCCACCGCCCTCAAACGCGGGTCGCGCAAGTTCCGCCAACCCAATCGGTACAGCCGGATCAATCCTATAGCTTGGTG
>JAADYZ010000008.1 GCA_010092775.1 Chloroflexota bacterium | reverse complement strand
CTGTTGTAACATTTTGCGAAGTTGCAAAATCATGTAAATGCTGTGGATAGTTGTCTCGGCGGAAATCTCAGGTGGTTGGCGCAGTGTTTCGCCCTCTTTGAAAAAGGCGGGCGAGTCGCGCATGAGGAGCACACGCGCCGGTGGTGCCTCATAAGGCAAGATTGAGATCGATCGCTCGCACCAACGCACAGATGAGTTGGTGAGCACTTCCGACATCGCGAGCGCCCAAACACCGTCGAAGTAAACATGGGATAGGTCAAACAACATGCTGTCTTTGGTACGCATGATGGTCAAGGCATGATCACCAATCCCGCGATGGGCACGGCGTAGTTCCGCCAATGGGCGCAGATTGTTGGGATTGTTGTCTACAGTGCGGTCCCGCTCATCCCAGTTGATCACGACAACGACGCTCTTGAAAATCTCTAGTTCGCGCTGGGTTTCTTCAGGCAATAGGGACCGCAGACGCTTCTGATTGCGTCGTGGCGTCTCGCATAATAGGATGTCGATTTCATTCCCTTGGATTGGCGCTTCTTCTTTGTGCTTAGCGGCTTCTTCGAGGATCCCCTTGAGCTGCCACTTCACTTGCGCAACAGAAGCCATATCCAGATAGCCAACCCATTCGTTGCTATTTTCGACATAGAGCTGTTCGCGGCGCAGCACCAGGCGACGGCCATCCGGTGTGTAAGGAATGCCATCTTTAACAATCAGGGGCCAGTTGCTGCCCCCCTGCCCATAAACCGTCGGACGGCCCTTCTCATCGTGCGCAGCCATCCGGATGAGGTAGTAGCGCCCATTAATCACCAGGGCGACGCTGGCGTTCCACAATGGGATTTCTTCTTTGGCATCCATGAAGGCATTGGGGATCAAACGCGAGAGAATAGACATCTGCTTCTGATAAGCCTCGCGTTCGATGTCGGCTGCATCGGTGAAGCGGTTGGTGAATTCTTCGTGGGCATCGTCCGGCAGCAGTTCGAGCTTCGGCATGATGAATTCTTCGAAGGCGGCTCGGCGCACATCTGCATAGGTACCGTTAAGCGGTGCACCATAAGGACGCTGCTGGAGCCAATCGCGTTGAATACGCGCAAAACGTGGGTCGCCACTCAGGCCGTAAGCCTCAGCCGTCTCGGCCACAATGCGCAGCATCGTCCATTCATCCCAGACGACCCCCATCAGTTCCTCGTAGCTCCAGACAAACTGAATGAGCGCCATGACCCAGGCGGTGATGTCATCCAATTCGACCGCATTCTCGGGTCGCTCGTCATGGTAGCCTTCTGTCTCTACGGTAAAGTGGGCGAGGTCCTCGCGTAGCAAGCGTTGCAGATAGAACTGCCAGGCACCATTACTATATCCTCGCTCTTCGCCGGTAACCGCCGTCATCATCTGTTGATAGAGGTTGACGAACACGCCTGGCACAACGATGGCACCCGTGTAAAGCAGCTTATTCGCCCAATCTTGTAAGCGTCCCTCGAAGGTATCTTGCTCTCGGTCGAGCCGGACTCGCCGGGCATCTAGCAGCGTAAAACCGCTGCGGATCATCCCAGCGTAGTCACGCGAATCGTATCGTGCTTCTAATGGGTCAATGTTCGGCAGCATAGAATCGGCCTGTGCTCCACTGAAAGGTCTGAGGTCTTCGCAACGGTTGGGCGGAACCCAACATCTGTTAATCGTAGCACCCCTTCAATCAGGCTGCCAGTCATTTGACGAGAGGTAGAGGCGGGTGGCATACTGTTGCCATTCTGGAGATGAGGCAGGATTGAGATGATTCAGATTACGCGCCTTCGGGACAAGCTAGTGATCGCCCTGGTTGTGGCGTTGATTGCCTTGGGCCTGCGCGGCAAAGCAGTCTACGAGCTGCCTGTGGACTTCGATGAGCCGACGTATATGTTGGTTACCGGCCTGCATTATGCTGATATGGTCCGGGCTGGCAATTGGCAGGGCATTATTCACTACGATTTCAACACAGAACATCCGCTGTTCAATAAGCTCGTTTATTCGGGTGCGTTGCTGGCCCAAGCGCCGCTGCCTGATGTGGCCCTGTATGCCTTGCAACCCCCTCCCCCGCCTGACGTGATGCCGCAATTCTACGCGCTGCGCCTCGTCTCGGCGTCGTTTGGCGTGCTGGCGGTTGGCGTCTTGGCACTCATCAACCCGATCGCCGGCATGCTGCTTGCTCTGCACACCTTCAACATCACCTATACCAGTCAGATCATGCTAGAAGCGCTTCCAGCCTTAACCAGCGCCGCCGCAGTGATTGCCTATCACCAGTATCATCAGTCTGAACAGACGGGCTGGGGGTGGTTGCTTTTGTCGTCAGTCGCACTCGGACTGACGGCGGCCTCAAAGTATATGTATGCCGTTGCTGGGATAGCGATAGCCGTCCATTGGCTCGGTAACCTCGCTGCCGGGTGGTCTAAACGTACCTGGCCGGAACGCGCGAGGCAGGCTTGGCCGATTCTAGCCTGGGGATTTGGGGCACTCCTGGTCTTCTTTGCCGTGAACCCTTATTTGTGGCATGCGCCCATCGGAAGGTTGACAGGCTCATTGGGCTTCCATTCGGATTTTGCTCAAAGCGATTTGGTTCAAGACATGGCTTTTCCAGTCTGGCAACCCTTTCTATGGCTGACTCAATCTGTCGACCGGCCGCCTGAGATATTCTTCATTCGGCTTGATCTGCTAATCTCGATTATCGCGCTTGTGGGCTTTCCCCGTTTATGGCGTGATTATCGGGTGTTTGCACTATGGCTGCTGTTGGCCTTGGGTTTCTTGCTGCTGTGGCCCACCAAGTGGGCACACTACATTCTGATCTTGACCTTTCCATTATGTTTATCGGCAGGGCTGGGCGTCGCTACCCTGGGCAGCTGGATAGGCAAACAGCTTGGATCGTCTAACACAGGACAGGCAGCATCAGTGCGCACATCTAGCGTTGGAGAATCGGCGGATTGACAGTCTAAAACCCCAGCCGTATAATCGGCACCCTAGGAATGACTTGAGCAAGGAGCTTCCCTCGTGAGTGACGCTGCAACCCGCCTCCCCCTCTCTGATCTACGCCCCAAGATGCAGATTGACGGCGTGATTAAACAAGTTGAGGTGGTTGGCGCAATTGTTGATATTGGCGCTGAGCGTGATGGTCTTCTGCATCTGTCCCAAATTGGTGAAGGCAGCGTCAGAAATGTTCGCGAGCTTTTGAATGAGGGTCAGGCCATCCGAGTTTGGATCCAACGCATCGAAGTAGAAAAGGGCCGCATTCATCTGACGTCTGTTGAGCCCCCTGCCCTCGCCTGGCACGAACTATCGGGTGGTCAGGTGCATCAAGGCGAAGTGGTCCGCATTGAGAAGTGGGGCGTATTCGTCGATATTGGTGCAGAGCGCCCTGGTCTGGTGCATATCAGCGAACTGTCGGTCGGTTTCGTTGAGAGCCCACGTGATGTGGTTCAGAAAGGCGATGTGGTGGAGGTCAAGATACTTGAGGTCAATCGCAAGAAGCGCCAAATTGACCTCAGTATGAAAGCCCTCATGATGCCAGAGGAACCAGAACCGATCTCATCGATGATTGATGACGATGAGGATGCCGGCGATCTCCCAACGGCGATGGAGCTAGCCTTCCGCCGTGCGATAGAACGTGACGATGATGACGAAGGACCGCGCACTGCTCAGAAACGCGGGCGCGACAAGCGTGATCGGCAGAGGCAAGACGACATCATCCGCCGGACACTGGAACAGAGTGACCAGGATTAGACAACGAAGCGGCCAAAAGGGCCGCTTTGATCATTCTTGGAACAGTGTGAATTCGAAAACCAGGGGCGGGCCGACCTGGGTTCCATCAGGCAGGACCATTCTCCAGACGCTTCTCACGATGGGCTCTTGGACGGTGTAGGCCGGTGTCCGCAGGTTCAAGACAATCTCAAATTCCTCGCCGGGTTCGATGTCCTGGTTGAACTCTACGAAGTCTGGGCCGTCCATTTGATCACCCTCAATGAACTCCAGCCGGCTGTCGTCATCGAGTGGACAGCGGCTGTCATTGAGGACGACAACCCGCTTGGTCAGGGATGTCACTTCAGGATAGGGGATGGCGTTTTCTGGGGTTTGCGAGACGACTTCGTAGTCGTAGTCACACGCGATGACCGTCGCTGTGAGGTCTGGTGTCGGCTCATCAGCTTCGGGTGTGTTGACGAGCTGCGAAAGCGCTTCAAGAGTGGCTGCAATTTGGGTGGCTTCCAGATTCTCTGTGGGAGTCGCAGCAGGTAAATCGTCGGTCGGTTCCGTTTCGGCCTCAACAAGCGCGTCCGGATTTGGCGTGGCCGTCAAGATGAGCTCGACAGATGGCAACATTGGGATAGCTTGGCTCAAGGCTCCATTGAAAGACAAGTAGGCTCCGCTGCCCAGAGCCGCAAAGGACAAGGTCAGCACAATGAGCCAGTTCAGACAGCCCCAACGCTGAATAGTCCGGCGAGAGCGAAGGTCTTGGGTGTCTTCGGCCCGCTTGTCAAAGGCGGGTGTATCCTCCTCGACGAGTTTGGGCCGTTCGATCGAGGGTTTGCCGACGAGGCCGTCGCGGGGAGGCAAGATGATTGTAGAGGCGACGGCGAGGTTGTCCAAGTGCGAGATCATATCGTCGATGCGCTGATAGCGATCGCTTGGGTCTTTGGTCAGTGCTTTGTACAGGATACGCTCAAGGCCTTCGGGAATATCTGGGTTGAGCTCGGTCGGTGCGGGGAGTGGATCGTTGACGTGCTTAAGCACGATTGCAATGGGTGTGTCGGCGTCAAATGGGACTGAGCCGGTAACCATTTGGTAGAGCAACACACCAAGCGAGTAGATATCTGAGCGATGGTCGCCAGGTTGGCCCAGACCTTGCTCGGGCGACATGTAGGCAGGTGTACCAACCATTGATCCGCTGGCTGTCATGTTGGGCCCGCTTACGATGCGAGCAATGCCGAAGTCAGTTAGAACGGTACGGCCATCCGAGTCGATCATGACGTTAGCGGGCTTGATGTCGCGGTGAATCATATCCCGATTGTGGGCATAGGCCAGTGCGGCGCCGATGTCCTGTGTTATGCTGATTGCCTCGGGGATGGTAAAACGCTCCCCTTGGAAACTGAGCTGCATCAGCCGGGTGCGCAAAGTAGGGCCGTCAATATACTCCATGACCATGTAGAACAGCTCACGGTTGGCTTCTTCGTCAAAGTCGTAGACTTGTACGATGTTGGGATGACGGAGCTGAGCAATGTTGCGCGCCTCGCGACCGAAGCGGTCTCGAAACTCAGGGTCCTCACTGAGAAAGGGATGTAAGATTTTTAGCGCAACGTAGCGATCGAGGGTTGGATGATAGGCTTTGTAGACTTCCGCCATACCCCCTCGCCCAATGCGTTCGCGAAGTTCGTACTTGCCTAATGTGCGACCTATAAGATCATCTGACACAGCGGCCTCTCAGCTCGGTCTTTGGTGGTTCGTATGCTCCCGTCGAGCATACTTCGGCCTACTAGGTTCTGCAAGATCGAATGGGCAGATTGTTAAGTGATCGTGATTGGCGACTCAGGTGTCGCTTGGGATGTCATCCGGTAGATTGATGGTGGCGGTGATGCTGTGTTGGATGGACCCAGTTTCATAGTAGAGTTCAGCTTTGACGCTAATTGAAGCTGGTTTCTCCTCAAGGCCACGTAGGTGCATGGTAAAGCCCATCTCACGATGCAAGGTTTCGATCACGCTCAAAGACGCTAGAAGATGTTGGTCTGATTGACGGACAGCTTGCAGTTCGAGGTTCGGCTTATCGACAGGTGCGAAGGCGGTGACGGCGATCTCGACGCGCAGGCGTTTGCCATCCGGGTAAGGCGTCACGCTGAGCTTGGTTATTTCCATCTCATCGCGGGGTTTGGGCGCTTCATTCGGATCGGAAATGAAGTTGAGGTCCATTTTACTCACCATACCGAGGACTAGGTTGATTATTCGTCGAAGAGGTAGGTTGATTCTGCATAGTAACGGATGTCACGATTGGTAAAGCGTTCATGCAGCCAGGTTTGTAGGGTGACGTTTTTGGCTTCGAGGGATTCGTTGGAGCGCAGCGAAAGAAGCGGGTAGTTGAGGCGCAGCGCCCTCCCCCCGATGATGTGACGTGTCACACCCGGTGGCACGCGTTGGCCGAGTTGAGCGAGGTGGATGATCTCAGCGGGCGTGTAGGGATGGAACAAAACAACTAGCGCAGCATGCGGAAAACGCTCTTGGATTTCGGGATAAGTTGTCGCGGCGGTTCGTTGTAGCCGTCCAAGACTTAGATACTGATCGACTAGGTCCGTCATGACCGAAGTTCGCGAGGCAACATCCTCAGCAGGTGTCCGAACAGCGAGTGCAGATTGATCGTGCAGCAGGCATATCGCGGCAACGTGGCTGCTAACGTTTGTGTTCAGGTCTTGTAGGTTGATGTCAATGGGTGTAGTCGATGGTAG
>JAADYZ010000434.1 GCA_010092775.1 Chloroflexota bacterium | reverse complement strand
CGGACAGTTCCGCCTGGCCTCACCCCTTGTTCCAGGACGTGTGCAGATCCTAAGCGCATGGCGGCCTGATCGGCAGGCATGAACGTGATAGCCTCACCCGCTGAGCCTGGTTCGATCTGTCCGGGAGGCTGATAGGCCGGTCCTATAAAGGCAAATGGAGCCAGGATCGTCAGCACGGCCAGCCCACCGACCAAGGCAGCACGTGCCACCTCTCCGCTACGCTGTGGCAGCCAGCCTGTCAAGCCGATCACAAACCACATGCTGATCGATGCGATCGACGCGAACACTAGCCTTCCTTGCGATGACCAGGTATTGCGCGCCCAACTGCCGGCCAGCGGCGCAATCACCGCCAGAATCGCCAGGAGGGTCAGGGCCAGGGGAAACCACCGCGCTGGATCGAATGGCTGTCCTTCGTCTGCCGTTCGTTTAATCTCCAACCCCAGCCAGGCCACGCCACCAATCATGCTGAGTGGAACCAGCCAGTTGAAGACCCGGTAGACCCAGTCCCACATCGGCACGTTGACACCGCCGAATAAACCCCAGTAGCTCGCCAGGAAGCTGAAGCGTTCGCCCCAAAGCTGTGCCAAAGATGCGTCACGTGCTCGTTCACCCAGGATGGCAACAAACACATTCAAGCCCAACGGATCGCCATAGAGCGTCCAGTTGCGCCAGAACCACCAGCCAGACAAGGCCGCAATGATCGCGATGATGATTGGCCCTTCGATGAAGAAGGTCTGCCAGCGCTTGCGGCGCAAGGCGGCATAGGCCATCGTGACCCCTGCCAGCCCGATATAGCCGAAGGTGCTGGCTTTGCTTAGCGTGGCGAGGCCCAGCACAAACCCCAATACGATCGCCAACCGCAGTGTTGGCGCGCGCTCATCGGCGGTTCTTGCGATGCGCAGCATGATCCACAGACTGATAGTAGCGAGCATGACCGCCAGGTTGTCATTGTTGACTGCCGCGCTGATGAACACAAACATCGGCGTGAAGGCCACCACAGCCGCCGCCGATAGAGAGAGCCAGCGCTGTTCTGGAAACACCTCGCGACCGATCTGGTACGTCATGAAGACTGTGACAGCCGCACATAGAATCGAGAAAAATCGCACCACGTGTACCGCCAACACCGTGCCATGCCAGGGCCACTGCTCACGCTCTTGGTTGTGGACGATCAGGTTGATGTTGCCGTCTTCGGTGATGAGTCCGTTATCGACGTGGGGATTCTCACGCCGCACGTCTGGCATGTCAGATGTGTCAATCCAGAAGGTCAGGCCCGCACCAATGGCATAGTAGAGTGGAGGCTGACTGCCTTGCTGTCGCCAGGGCCCAACGTTCTCGGGGTCTTGAATGGGTAGGCCGTTTCCATCCGCCAGCGTCTTGACCATCGGATAATGCCATAGCTCGTCCGACATTTCGAACAGCGGCGTCGTGATGCTGTAGGTCCCGGCGATAAGGACAAACAAGCCAACCAGCACCAAAATGAGTCGATCAGGTTCAAGTAAACGCGACGGCTGTTGCATCAATCTACGCAGTCTGGCTAGCGAAACGACGAGGGAGTATACAAGAGGGCGCGGACGTTCGGCAAGGTCTGCCTAGCTGAGGCTCTCGTAGACCGCAACAGTCTGCTCGGCGATGACCGGCCACATGAACGGCTCGATGACACGCTCCGCAGCCCGGCCCAACTGGCGCAGCCGCAAGAAGTTGATCCACAGGCGCTTGATGGCCTCACTTAAGTCATGTGGATTACCGGCTTGAGCTAACACGAGCGCCTCTTCAATCTCGTGGATTGGTTCAATAGGATAGGTTGTTACAACCGGACGGCCATGTGCGAGCGCTGCCATTAAGCTGCCGCGCCGCAGCGATACCCCATCCAGGTAGGGCAGCACGGTAACGTCACTGGTATAGAGATAAGCGCTAACGTCCTCATCTGACACAAATCCTGTCCAGATGACCCGGTCGGCCATCCCTAGGTCATCTATCAGTGCATCGACTTTGGCCCCATATTCGGCGTTAGTCGGGTCGCTAGCTCCAGAGCGGCCACCGATCATCAGCAGCTTGGCCGGAACATTATCGCCCACCAAATTGGCCAACGCCCGGATCAAAATCAGCACACCTTTACTCTCATTGAGAAAGCCAAAATAGGACAACAGGAGTTCGAAGTCTTGAACGCCCATCTCTTGCCGCCAGCCCTCCCGATCGAAGCCCGGTGGCGTGCGCGTGGCGATGTTGCTGCCGATCGGAATCCAACTCACATTCGGATGCTGCCACTCATCAACCAAGACACGTTCATCTGTCCGGTCGATCGCTATTACCGCCTGAGCATCCATCGCCAGCTTGTTCATCAACTGATCGCGAACCGGACCCGCTTTTGGGAAGAGATAAGGCTCGCGTAAATCGTGAAAGGTCACAACGACGGGGCAGTCAAGCTGAGCGGGCAGCCGGTGGATCGCTGGCTGCATGTCATAGGCCGCCGTCTGAAACTGGATGTGTGCAATGTCCAGACTGTTCCGAGCGATCCAGTCTTGAATCTGCCGGAAAGTCCGACGGTTCCAGGGCCGTGCCGCTGCCGAGGTTACGGTGACACGATGTTCGCTAGCGTTCACCGCTTCTTCCCGCGTGAACACATGGATTTCATGCCCAAGGTCGGCCAGGGCTCGCCCCAGAACGCGTGTGTAAGCGCCAACGCCGCCTTCCATTGGGGGATACTCCCCTGTGATCAGTCCGATCCTCATGAAGTCACCTTTAGCCCTGAGCGAAGCACTTGTCTATAAGCAGACACGCGCTCCGCGCGAAGTGTGCGCCGATGGCCCAGCAACCCTTTGACACTTTCGATCATGATCTGCCAGGCGTAATTGGCCAGCAAGAAGACGCGGAGAAGCTGTCCGGCCAAGCGCCCATGATACTTGCTGAAATAGCGAATCTTACTCGTGTGGAAATAGATGTCGCGCTGGGCGACGACTTGCTCGCTCGACTTCCCCCCATAGTGGACGATTTGAGCCTGTGGTTCATACCAGATTTCCCACCCACTAGCTTTCACGCGTCGCTGCCAGTCCAATTCCTCTGAATACATGAAGAAGCCTTCGTCAAGCAGGCCGACCTCCTCAAAGAGTTCGCGGCGAGCAATCAGCGCAGCGCCGGTCACCCAATCAACTGGCTGAAGCTGATCATCCTCACGATCGAGGACACGATAGTGCCGGAGCACCGATCGGGGTGCCATCGGTTCCAGCCAGGTACTCTCAAAGAGCCCGGTTAGCAAGGTCGGGAAACGCCGCCGTGAGGATTGCACACTGCCGTCGTCGTTCAAGAGTTGCGGCCCAACTATCCCCACTTCGGGGCGCTCCTCAAGAAATGCCACCAGCGCTGCTAAGGCGTCGTCTATCACATCCGTATCAGGATTCAGCAGCCCGATTAGCCGACCACTTGCCTGCTCGATCCCAAGGTTGTTGCCCTTGGTGAAACCCGTGTTGTAGCCTGGCTCAATCAGCCGGACCTCAGGGAAGTGCTCGCTGACCATCTCAGCGCTGCCATCGCTAGAGGCCGCATCAACCACGATAACTTCTAGGTCAAGTGTCGATCTGAAGACGCTGGCCAGGCAATCAACCAAAAGATCGCGCACATTCCAGCTCACGATCACCAGTGAAAGCTCTGGCAGATTGTCAATCGGACTATTGTCAACGCGGATCATTGCTAGACCAGGTCCGTCCAGCCAAACAGCGTGGCCGCGTTGCGCGTCGTTCGATCACCGATTTGCTTCGGGCTGAGGCCCTTCACCTCCGCGAGGCGCTCAGCTACGTAGCGCACGTAGGCCGGCTCATTGCGATCGCCGCGATGGGGTTTAGGCGTCAGGAACGGCGCATCCGTCTCGATTAGCATTCGGTCGAAGGGCATCTTCTCAGCCACTTCCCGCATCATGTTGGCGTTCTTATAGGTCACGGGCCCGGTAAACCCCAGACAGAACCCCAGATCGATCACCGTCTGGGCCGCGTCCCAGTCGCCTGAATAGGAGTGCAGCACGCCCGGACGCTGACTAAGCGCCTGTGGCAGACCGCCCTCAACCCAGCGCAGCAGTTGGGCGACCGTATCGTCAGTAGCCTCCCGATTGTGAATAATCACGGGTAGGGCTAAGTCGTTGGCAAGAGAGAGTTGGGCGTCGAACCAGCGGTGCTGTGTTACCGGGGGTGTTTTGTCCCAATAGTAGTCCAGGCCAATCTCGCCAATCGCGAAGACTTGTTCGTGGGCGGCGAGTTGGCTCAATTCGGCAATCACTGCGTTGAGCGGCAGTTTGCTCTCCGCCACGTTATTGGGGTGGATGCCCACTGCCGCCACGACGCAGTCATACTGTTCACTCAGACGGATGGCCGCCCGGCTCGTTTCAAGGTCGATCCCCGGAATGAGAATCCGCAGCACACCTGCTTCCAAGGCCCGTTCGACAACCGCCTCGCGGTCCGCGTCGAATTGATGGAAGTCGAGATGGCAGTGGGTATCGACCAGCATCATCAGGCAAGCTCCTTAGGCCAGACCAGCCAGTTCCATACCTGCTTCGATGATCGGGTCCACCTTATCTTCATGGGTCGTCTCGCAGTACACACGGATCAAGGGCTCCGTACCCGAAAAGCGGATCAAGAGCCAGCCGCCGTCTTCCATGCTAAATCGGAAGCCATCTGTCGTGTTGATGTCTGTCATCTTCAGACCAGCGATCGATTCAGGCTTGGCTTCAGACACCCGTTGGCGAATTTCCTCTTTTTGTTCCTGGCTTTGCAGGCGGGTGTCAACACGCTTATAGAAGTGGGCCCCCACCTTGCTATAGAGATGGTCAATCAATTCGGATGGCTTCTTGCCCGTCCGGACCATGAAGTCCAGCAGGAACAGGCTTGCAACGATCCCGTCACGCTCTGGCACGTGGCCACGGAAAGCAAAGCCACCGCTTTCCTCACCACCGATGAGGGCGTCTGTCTCGACCATCTTGGGGGCCACATACTTAAAGCCGACACCCGTCTCATGGACCGGTACATCGTACATGTGACCCAGCTTGTTGAGCATAGTCGTGGTTGAAAGCGTCTTCACGATGTCGCCTCGCTGCTCTCGCTCTTCGAGCAAATAGAGGGCTAGCAAGGCATACATCTGCAATTGATTGATGAATTCTCCCGCCTCTGTGCCAGCACCAACCCGGTCAGCATCGCCATCATAGATGATTAGCACGTCTGCTTTTTGATCTACGGTCGTTTGCAGACCCACATCCACATTCGGCGGGATCGGCTCAGGGCGCTTCATCTCAGGGAAGATTGGATTGCGCACGTTGTGGATTTCATGGATCGTCGTGCTGCCGCCGTCCAAAATGCGTGGAAGCCAGCCGTAGCCATTCCCCCACATCGCATCGACCACGATCTTCAGCCCCGCCTGCTTAATGGGTTCCACATCGACCAAGGTCTTAACACGCTCAATGTATGCTTCGGTCGGATCGAAGTATTCGATCATCCCATTGTGCATGGCCTCCGCCAGCGGCATCCGCTTGACCTCTTCGATCGGCGGGATTAGGCTTTCGATCTCGCGCAGGCCATCGGGAGCAACCGCGCCACCGTTGTGATCGCGCACTTTGAAGCCGTTGTCAGTGGGTGGATTGTGGCTGGCAGTGATGTTAATCGCGCCCGCCGCGCCGTGATGTGGCACACTGAATGAGAGCACCGGGGGAGGGGTAGCGTCCTCGGTCAGCCAAACCTTGATGCCGTTTCCCGCCAATACCTCGGCTGCGGCGGCCCCAAAGTGCTCCGAGTTGAAGCGCCGGTCGTAACCGACCACCGCGCCTTTTTCTGCCCCCTCATGTTGCAGCAAATAAGTGGCGAATCCCTGAGCACAGCGCCTCAGGTTGTCGAAGGTGTAGTCCTCTGCAATTGCCCCGCGCCAGCCGTCCGTGCCAAACTTGATCTGAAAGGTCATGCTTGCTCCTCTAGCTTTAGCCGCTTCTGATGTCGCTCAATATCAGCATCCACCATCATGTGGATCAGTTCGTCAAAGGTGACCTCAGGCTCCCAGTTGAGCATCTTTTTGGCTTTACTGGCATCACCTACCAGCAAGTCGACTTCGGCTGGGCGCATGAAGCGTGGGTCCTGCCGGACGTAGGCCGTCCAATCAAGGTCCACATAGTTAAAGGCTGCCTCAACCAATTCTTGTACAGAGTAGGTGGCGCCTGTTGAGATCACATAGTCGTCTGGCTCGTCCTGTTGCAGCATTAACCACATGGCTTTCACATAGTCGCCTGCAAAACCCCAGTCGCGGCGCGAGTCCAAGTTACCCAGCGGAAGATCATCCGTCAAGCCCAGCTTGATCCGTGCGACGGCGTCGGTCACTTTGCGGGTCACAAACTCGAGGCCGCGTCGCGGCGACTCATGATTGAAGAGAATGCCACTGGTTGCATGCAGGTCGTAGCTCTCGCGGTAGTTCACCGTGATCCAATGCCCGTACACCTTCGCGACGCCGTAGGGGCTGCGTGGATAGAAAGGTGTCGTCTCACGCTGTGGCACCTCTCGGACTTTGCCGAACATCTCGGAGCTGGAGGCCTGATAAAAGCGTATCGACGAATTCACGGCTCGGATCGCGTCGAGCAGGCGGGTGACACCCAATGCAGTTACTTCGCCGGTAAAAACCGGCTGCGCCCAAGATGTTTGCACGAAGCTCTGCGCCGCGAGGTTATACACTTCTTCTGGTTGATAGTCTTCCAATACGCGCATCAGTGAGGTCTGGTCAAGCATATCACCTGACACCAGATTAATATCGTGTTGAATGTGACCAATGCGCTCAAAGTTGATCGTGCTCGTGCGGCGCACCAAACCCACGACGCGGTATCCTTTGCTGAGTAGGAGCTCAGCTAGATACGAGCCGTCTTGGCCGGTAATACCCGTGATTAGTGCCGTTTTCGGCATAAGTCCTTCTCCATAATCGGACCAAACGGTACGTTTGGCCTAGTTTGCAGACGTGGCGACGTTCTGGCGGCAGTCGTCCAGCACGGCCAGCAGCGAGTCGCGAAAGGTGAATTCGGGCTGCCATCCGGTGGTCGCCTGCACCTTACTGGCGTCGCACACCACCACAGGCACATCGACGGGCCGCAGACGCTCCGGATCCTCGCGGACTTCCACATCGACATCCGTCAAATCGCACAGCACATCCAGCAGGTCGCGGATGCTGTGTGCCACCCCGCTGCCGATGTTGTAGACGGCACCAGGCTCGCCCAATTTCATCACCAGTGTATACGCTCGCACCATATCGCGGACGTCGCAAAAGTCACGTCTGGCCGCCAGATTCCCCACGTAGACGACCGGTTCCTGTAAACCAGCCTCGATCGCTGCCACCTGGCTGGCGAATGCCGGGGCCACGAAGCGCTGACTCTGGCCCGGTCCAATCTGATTAAACGGGCGCACCCGGATCGCCGCCACACCATGACTCAGGTGATATTGGAGGCCGAGCATGTCCTGGGT
>JAADYZ010000433.1 GCA_010092775.1 Chloroflexota bacterium | reverse complement strand
TCAATATCCGGGTTTTCAAGCAGCTCTTTATTGCGCGGGTTGCGATAGTGGTCAAGAATGATTTCGCGATAGAGATCGTCCATGTGGTCCTCCAGTTGGAATATGCTCCCATTATGACGCAGCCCAGCCTGCGGCCCAAGTGACGACTTTCGCGATTTAACATGACAGGAATCGCGTTTAGTGGAGTTGCTCCAGCAAGAAGGCCCGGATCGCCGCCATACTGTCCGCCCATCTGGGATGGTTGAGGAAGCGCTGGCGTGCCGCCAGGCTCATCTGGTGCAGCCCCTCTCGATTGTTGATTAAGCTGCTCAGGTGCTCGGCGAGGGTTTGGCTGTCGCCCGGTTCGATCAAAAAGCCTGTCCCTGGTCGAATGATCTCGTGGGCAGCGCCGCCTGTCGTCCCGATCGCCGGGAGACCGAAGCCCATCCCCTCCAAATAGACAATCCCATAGCCCTCATATGAGGAGGGAACCACCAACACATCCTGCTCGACCAGCAATCGGCCTAACGCAGCCGAGTCAGCGATCGCACCAGTCCAGCGGATTCGCTCGGTCAACCCGTGGGACTGCACCAAGTTCTTCACACGGGCCGCATAGTCATGATCAACGGTCGGGCTTCCAACAACCGTCAACATATAGGACGGTGCGTCGAGCTGCGCCAGCGCATCAATCAGGGTATGCAGGCCCTTACGTTCGATCAGGTTGCCGACGAAGACCAGGCGAAGGGGGCCACCGTGCCCCACGCGCTGTTGAATCGTCTCAACAGGCAACGCAGGCCCAAAGCGATCGCCTGCCGGGACGGCCACAACATGGGGTTTGTTCAGGCCGATCAAGTTCGTGACGACCTGTTTGGTCGTCTGGCTGTTGAAGACAAATCCATCGACTGTCTTGAGATAGGCACGCTCCGGCAGACGATAGAGGGTGTTCTGCCAGGCGGCGCGCGCTTCACTGCTGCGCAGGTGATGCACAATCGAGATGATAGGATAGCCGATCAAGCGGCGCAGCCGCTGGTTTAGCCAGAAGAGGGAAGGGTGATTCAGTTCGTCTTGCAGCAGCAGATCCACCCGCAGTTCGCGCAGCAAGGCAAATAAAGCCTGATCAAGATTGTCTCGCAAGTGGGCGCTATAGGTGCGCCAGGGCAGCGAGACAATCTGCACCTGATCACCCGCCGCCCGCAGAAACTCGACCAGTTTTCGATCATAGAGGTAGCCGCCGGAGATGGTCTCCAGACTGCCGTAGATAATCAGCGCGACACGCATGCTCACTCATCAAGAGCGGCCAGTTCAGCCCGCTCTTTTTTGGTCAGGCCCTTCACCACCAGATCATAAGACAGATCAATCATGTCCTGGATTTCATTGTCGGGGATGCTGCCATCGATCGTGACGGTGTTCCAGTGCTTCTTGCTCAGATGATAGCCCGGCTGTACAGCCTCGTAGGTGTCGCGCATGGCCTGGGCCAGCAGTGGGTCGCACTTTAGACTGATCGATGCCGGGTCGCTGCCCACCGGGATCAATGCGAACATCTTGCCCCTCACCTTGATGACCCGAACATCCTCACCAAAGGGGAAGTCTTCTATGGCTCCACGCTGCGCCAAGCACAGGTCTCGCAAGTCCATCTCAGTCAGCATACCAGTGGTCCTTATTGCAGTTCCCAAATCCAGGCGTCGCGCAGGGTACAGGTCGTCTCACCTGCAATGTTGGAGATTCCAAAGGCGACCCCACCCGGGTTGGGACGTGGGTCAGCCCATTCGTTCATGTATTGGCCGTTAACATACAGCCGTAAACTCGCCCGGATCACGCTAAGAATCACGGCATTGCTGGCGCTGTTGCTGGTCTGGATCGCGTCCGAGAAGCCATTGCCGAGCAGTGTACCAAAAGGCTGGCCTGGCGTATATTCATAGGCCAGGTAGCCAGCCGTCCGCCGGATTTCAATGTAGCTCCCTCCTACAACCTCTTCCGTGCCGCGCGTCCGCACCAAGAATCCGCAGCCCGCATTCACCTGGCTGGAGTCAATCTGCACCTCTGCCTGGATGACGTAATTCTCAATCAGCTCGCCGCCCAGCAGGGGCGACAGCGCCACCGTGCCCGTCTGCCCCTCGCTGATTTGCAGGTCCTCAAGCTCGATCAAGCGACCAGAAGTCTGGCTAATGCCGATCTCATCGAGTGTGCTGAAAACGCCCAAGGCATCAGCGGTGGCCACCTGGATCGCTTCTTCAGTCGCTTGGGCGTTGAAGGCGTCACCCGTTGCCGTTGCGACGGCGCTGTTGGCCGTCGCCGTGAGGTCAGGTGTGGCCGTCGCTGTAGGGGCGTCGGTCGAGGTGGCAGCCGGGATAGGCGTCACCGTTGCCGCAGCGATCTCCGTTTCAGCCGCCGCCAGCAGGTCGGGCAAGACTAGGAAGCCTGCCACTACTGCCACAATGGCCAACAGGGCGATCACCACAGCCACCGGCAGCCAACGCCGCGCCCCCCGTCGATCCGCCTGTGGCTGGGCAGCAGGCCCATCTTCCGGTGGGCTGACGCGTGCCCCAAGCGAGGGCTGCGTTTCACTCAGCCCAGAGCCAGAAACCAGCGTCTGGGCAGATGCGCCGCCAAGCGGAAAGGAGCGTGCTGTATCATCGAGTTTAGCATCATGTGCCTGTGTCTCAGCAGCCGCTGAAGGGCGCACGACCGTCTGATCGTTGCTGGGCACAATCTCGATTTGCTCACCGATCGGCGCCGTCCCCAAATCGAGTTCATCTAAATCGGGCGGGGTCTCACCCGCTAGAGCCGCCTTGATCCCTGCGACGAAGGCCCCCGCTGAGTCGTAGCGCAGACCTGGGTCCTTCGCCAATGCCTTACGCATCACAATCTGCACAGTGGTGGGCAGATCAGGTCGAAAGGCCCGCAAATCCGGGATGGGCTGGTTAACATGCGCCATGATCAAACCGATTGGGGTGGCACTTTCATAAGGGAGGCGACCGCTGAACGCCTCAAAGAGGGTGATCCCAAGGGCATACACATCAACCGCTGGCGTCAGGCTGGGCTTCTCTCCAGCCAGTTCTGGAGCCATGTAATTGGGTGTACCCAGCAGCGCCGACCCGGTGAGACTGCTGGTGGACTGGGTAATCTTGACGACGCCAAAATCCGCTAGATAGGCATCACCGTAGCTGTCGAAGAGAATATTCGAGGGCTTCACATCGCGGTGAATCAGACCCTTGTCGTGCAGCGCGTCCAGCGCCCCTGCGATGCGTTCGGCAATCCGCACGATCGCCTCATCATCCAGGCCGCCTTCAACAATCCGGTCGGCCAGTGAGCCGCCCGGCATGTAGGCCATCACCAAAAAGGGCCGCCCCTCATGCGTACCGAAGTCATGGACGGGCACAATCGCTGAGTGCCCGATCGCGGCCAGGGCGCGCGCTTCGCGTTCAAAGCGTTCACGCAAGGTCTCGTCGTGGCTTAGTTCAGCAGGCAGCAGCTTGATCGCCACATCCCGCTCAAAGCGCGGATCGTGCGCTTTGAACACTTGCGCCATGCCACCGCGGGCTAGTTCCTCGCTGATTTCATAACGGTCTATCGTCTCGCTCATGGTTTCCTTCTGGCATCTGAACGTGGCCCAAACCTATCGGTAGTATAGGCTTACACATCCGACTCGTCCACCCAGCCGATCTTGATCGCTAATAAGCCCAGAAACAAGGGAATCTCCTCGTTAGCGCGCTTCTCCGCTTTGGCCTTGGGTCCACGCGCTTCTTTATAGGTGGGGATCTCCAGCATCTGGGCGGTCAGCAAACCGGCTGCTGCTAAGCCATTGATGTAATCGTTTAGTGGGCGGTGGAAGCTGCGTGTGACCCCACCCTCATAGGCTTTGAGCGGCACCGGCAGCGGCGTCAGATAGCGATCGACCCGGCGGTATTGCAGCTTGCGATTCTCATCCCAACCCCAGCCGCTCTGACGTGGCACACGAAACGCAGGGTGCGTCATCAACAACACGATCCGCCCGCCTTCACGCAGGGCCCAGGCGGCGTTATCCAGCACCGGTTGCAGCGGGTCCATATCCTGCAAGCTCAACAAGAACACAACCCCATCAAACCCACCAGCTTCAATGCCCGCTAAATCCGGCAGATCACGCGCATCGCCCTCAATGAAGGTCCCGATCTTGCCATGATGTTTCACACCCAGCTCTAATAGTTGGGCGCTGATCTCCACGCCGACGTAGTCAGCCCCGGCCTCTTTGATCGATGGGGCCAGCACGCCCTGCCCGGCACCGACGTCTAGAATACGCTCGCCGGGCTGTGGGTCCAGCAGATCAATGACGGCGGGCAGCGCCAAATGCCGGTGATGCTTGCTCCCATCCTTGCCCACCCAGCCATCATACCATTGCGCAATGGGGTCCCAACTGGTTTTGCGCCGCTGACTGTTCCGCCCCTGAGATTTGCCTCGCGTGCTGCGGCCCTGTGTCGGCTTGCGCCGGGATCGTTTTTCACTCATGATGCTAAACCTTCCGCTCAACATGCGGCTGTTGAGTCTAACGCAGTGCCTCTGATTTGCCATGCGAAAGACCAGGGAGATCGCAGCACAGCAAATCTGCACCAGGCGCCTACCACAACATGATGGAAAGCGAGAAGCGTTCCAGGTGACGATATAACGGAAGGGCCTTCCCATCACCACCTGTAGGGGCGAGCGGCGTTTCGCTCTGCTGGTTGGCCAGCGGAGCATGGTATAATGACCTTACCGTTTCCAACCTGATGGCACCCCATTCATCTTATGACCGATTCACTAGAGGGCAAGAAAATCGTCATCCTGGGCCTGGCCCGCCAGGGAATCGCCCTGGCCGAGTGGCTGGCCGACATCGGCGCCAAGCCAGTCGTCAGCGATTTACGCACTGAGGAGCAACTGCTCGGCCCGCTGAAAGCGCTGCGCCGCCTGCCAATCGAGTTCGTGCTGGGAGGGCATCCGCTCACGCTGTTGGATGGCGCCAGTATGGTCTGCCTGTCGGGCGGGGTGCCACCGCAAATCCCCTTTGTGCAAGAAGCAGCAAAACGCGGAATCAAGATCAGCAACGACGCGCAGTTGTTCATCGAACGTGCCCCTTGCGATGTGATCGGTATTACCGGCTCGGCGGGCAAGACCACCAGCACCTCGCTGGTCGGCAAGATGTTTGATGAAACTGATCGCCTGGCCTGGGTCGGCGGCAACATTGGCAATCCGTTGATCACAGATCTGCCTTACATCCGCGCCGATGAGATCGCCGTAATGGAACTCTCCAGCTTCCAGCTGGAGATCATGACGACCAGCCCGCGCGTTGCTGCGATCCTGAATATCACCCCCAATCACCTCGATCGACACAAGACCATGGAAGCCTACATCAGGGCCAAACGCAACATCATCGATCACCAGATCGTCGGGGATGTTGCCGTCCTCGGCTATGACGACCCGGTGGCCGCCAGCCTGACCGGGCACGTTCAGGCCAGCATGGCCTTGTTCAGCGCCAAAGTTCCGATTGATGTCGGCGCTTGGCTGGAGGGCGATCAGATCGTTGTGCGCCCTCGCTTCGAGGCCATCAAGGAGCCGGTCTGCCGCCTCTCCGAGATTCCGCTGCGAGGGTCACACAATGTCCTGAATGTGCTGGCAGCCTGCGCCATCGCTGGCGTGGCGGGCGTCCCGACGGTTGCCATGCGCGCCGCCATACTGACCTTCAAGCCGGTCCCTCACCGTCTGCAGCCCGTCGGCGAGGTCAAAGGGGCGACCTATGTCAATGACTCCATTGCCACCGCACCAGAGCGCGTCGTCGCTGCTTTGCATGCTTTCACCGAGCCACTGATCTTGCTGCTAGGTGGCCGAGACAAGGACCTGCCCTGGGACGATATGCTGACCTTGGCCCTCAAACGCTCACGCGCAATCATCACCTTTGGCGAAGCCGGGTCGATGATCGCCGATAAGGTTGATGCCCTCAACCGCAGGCTCGATGCGCGCGTCACCCTGGCCGAGATGGCCACCCTGGAAGACGCGGTCGCTGCTGCTCATCGGCTGGCCCAACCCGGTGATGTGGTGCTGCTCTCCCCTGGTGGCACTAGCTTCGACGCCTACGCTGACTTCGAACAGCGCGGTGAGCACTTCCGCCAGTTGGTCGAAATCCTGGCGATGTAGACGCCCTCCACCTTTCCAAAGACGACGGAATTCTGTAAACTGAGAAAGGCAATATCTCAGTAACACGGTCTTAACTCACACACATACGGAGGTACTTGAATGTTTTCCAAGCATAAACCTGTTGTTCTGCTGGCTATCGCCATGCTGGCTGCCTTGCTCACCTGGCCAGTCAGCGCCGTTGACAATTGGGATCAGCAGTCTTTCCTGACCGCCAGTGATCCAGGCCCCGGCGATAATCTTGGCGCTGCCGTCGCGATTGACGGCAACACGATGGTCGTCGGCGCGCCAGAGCAAGACATCGATCCACAAGCCTCGGTCGGTGCGGCTTACGTCTTCGAGTGGGACGGCAGCATGTGGAACCAGGTCGCCAAGCTCACCCAATCCAGCGCAGGTGAGGCCCCTGGCTTTGATCGCTTTGGTATCGCGGTCGCCATTCAGAATGACGTGATCTACGTCGGTGCTCAGGAATTTGACCCGCTGTTGGACGACGTCTCCCGTCCTGATACCGGAGGTGTTTACGTCTTTGTGAAACCATCTGGTGGTTGGACCGACGCCACTGAAGACCTCGTCCTGCTGCCAGACGTACCTGAGGACTTCGCGTTCTTTGGCCGCTCGATTGACATTGACGGCACGCGTTTGGTGGTCGGTTCACCCTCCTATCCGCAGACCCCTGAAGGTGGCGGCGACCCCGTCAATCAGGCTGGTGCTGTCTATGTCTTTGAGGGTAGCGGCGTCGAGTGGACCCAAACCGCTCAGCTTGTGCGCCCCACCCCAAGCACTGGCGCCTACTTTGGCATTGATGTGGATGTGCTAGGCGATACCCTTCTGATTGGCGCCGCCGAC
>JAADYZ010000432.1 GCA_010092775.1 Chloroflexota bacterium | reverse complement strand
ACTATAAGCCGCACTCGCAGTTGTTGTATCAGTCACGCTTATTGATCAGCATAACTAATGGGTCTGCTTGCAGCGCGTGTTTCATGATAGTATAGGATAAGGATCAATGGTGCTTTCCTTCACAACACGAGTTTGTTGTGCGGTGCCCTCCACTCTCAACAGAATAGGCAGAAGAGCATGTTAGAAGTCCACAGTTTACATGTCTTTTTAGAGGCTGCTCGCCGCGAGAATTTCACCGCTGCCGCCCGTGTCCTGAATATGAGCCAACCCGGCGTCAGCATGCACATCAAGTCTTTAGAGGAATATCTTCAGGTCAGCCTGTTTGAGCGCTCCGGACGCTATATGCGCCTCACCAAAGCAGGGCAAGCCTTGGCACCGATGGCCCAGCAAATCATCGAGATGACAATTCATGCGGAGGAAACGATCCGCGAAGCGAACGGCAAAGTCGTCGGTGATCTAGTCATCGGTAGTAGTGCGCCAACGGCAAACTACCTGATGCCCCAGATCATCGCCCGCTTCCGACGTATCTACCCCAACGTCCGCGTCTCGATTCCGGTTGTGAGCCAGCAAGAACTACTGGACCATCTGCAACGTAATGAATATGACTTTGGGCTGACCAGCGACTCCGTCCCCTGCCGAGACTATCCCTGTTCGCACTTTTTCGACGACGAGTTGGTCTTGATCGCCCCTAAGGCGCATCCCTGGGCCAAGCGCCAGCATGTCGAACCTGAACAGCTTGTTGAGGAGGATTTTGTCTGCCAGGCGAAGCACTCAGGCTGTCGTCAGGCGGTCGGCGAACACCTGGAGAAGCTGCACGTCGACATCAACAAATTCAGCATTGTGATGGAAATTGACAGCCCAGAGGCGCTGGCGGTGGCGGTAGAGAGTGGCCTGGGTCTGTCTTTTGTCTCAGCCCTAGCCGCCTACCCTCACGCTGCACTGGGCAAACTAGCCATCATCCCGGTTAATGGGCTGCAAGTGCGCAACCCGATCCATCTGTTAGAGTCACCCGTCCGCTGCGCTTCACCCGTGCAGATGAAGTTCAAGAGCTTTATCGATCACCCACAAACCCGCTCTTTTGTCGAGCTGCTGCTTGAAGGCCACCTGTGAGCAAACTCCAAAGCAGTCTATCGTCAAGTGTAAGTAGTTCGCTGCGATACGATAAAGCCGTTGGTGACGAATGCACCCTAGCAATCTCTCCCTGATGCACAATCAGCGCGAATGGAAAAATCGGCGCTCTGTGGGCTGTCAGCAACTCATCAAGCATGCCAAGCAGAATCCAGTCAGTATACTCGTATACTTCAGCCATTCTGTGACATCCTCAGGCGTTTCGCAGATGATCTCGAGCTCTGCCCGGCAATCCAGTGAAGTGTACTCTCCGCAGTGCCCTCAAGTTGTAGCATGCTTCTTTAGGTTTTCTAATCATTGATCGAACAAGCCGTCATGGGGATGGAGTCCACTAGGCATCCTAAGTCCTTCAGAAGCTGTTCCATGCGCTCAGCGCCTTCGTTTTCAGCAAGTCAAGACTCGATCTCGACCCAATCGTTGAGCCAATGCTCAAACCCGGGCTTCTGGCTTTCTCTAGCAGCCTGCTTGACTGCTTCCACATGGTAGGGCACACGGCGCAGATCAACGCTCAAAACGCCACCTTGCAGAGTGACGATGCCATATTCAGCCCAAGGCAACAGAAAGTCGCGCTCCTCGCTGCGAGGCCGCTCAAAGGCCATCCCAACGCTGCCAGGGTTGACCATCAACATGCCGCGATGTTGACGCATCATGCTCAAGTGCGTATGACCACCCGCCATCACACTGGCACGATGGCCACCTAGCTTAGCGCTTAGATCATCGTCATGGATGGTCGCTTCAATGCGCTCTGTATTGGAGTTTGGCGAGCCATGAAAACATAAAAGGGTGTGACCATCACCGAGCTTGACCTCAATGGTCGCTTGAAACCTGCGGAGGAAGTCAAAATCTACGGGGTCAAGTTGATCAGCAGTCCAGCGCGTTTCGGGATTGATCTTAGGCATAGGGGCGTTCCCTCGACGCAAATCATCATACTGGATGCACACAGCATCTGCGTTGCCCATCACACAGAGACAATCCAGCTCAGCGATTCGTTTCAGGCATGCTTTAGGTTGTGGACCAAAATAGATCGCATCGCCCAAAAATACCGTTTGATCCACTCTTACTCGCTCAACATCAGCGAGAACAACCTCAAGGGCTGTTAAGTTGGCATGCACATCAGAAATCAATGCAATCCTCATGATCAGCGACTCCTGTAGGGCCGGACAGCGATTGTGCGCCCAACCCGGTGAATTATCCAAGCTATTGCGGTGTTCCCCAGCCCGAGCCCTTGCCCACTCGTCCAGCAACGTAACACCATTTAGACGGTTACAGCTAAGCATTAAGGAACTGATTGGCTTGTGCATACTCCCCAAAGTCGAAGTCCCTAGCGAGGTCAATTGGATCTTCTCCTTGGTCCATTGTGGCAAGCATCATCGCCCTCGACAGGCGGCCGCACCTTCGCCTAATGCACACCGCAAGTAGTCTCGGATAGCTATCAGGTAAACCGACCTTGCTGCAAGATTTACTGCTCGCCGCACATATGCTGTAGAATTTCTACATCTGTTTCATAAGAGCAAGCTACCATTTGAAGTTTCATTTCGTGACATGCAAGTCATGCACCCTGCCGGTGTCCCCACCACCCAAACCAACCAATTGCCCAAGCCATAGCAGAAAGGCAGCATGCAAACTTTGCCTCGCGTCGATTAGACTTAGCAATCCCATTGTAAGGGAAATCTACTAGCCGGTGAAATGAAAATGGCAGAGCGGTCTCGTTTCCCCGCCCTGCCACATGATGTCTAACGTGAGTATGTGAGGAGGCTCTACACTACACCACAAGTTAAATATCTAGATTCCGCACATTCTTCGCGTGTGTCTGGATGAACTTGCGTCGGGGCGGCACACTGGCGCCCATCAGCATATCAAAAGTGCGGTCAGCGGTCGCAGCATCTTCGATGTTAACGCGCAGCAGGATGCGGTTCTCCGGGTTCATGGTGGTCTCCCAGAGCTGATCCGGGTTCATCTCACCCAAACCTTTGTAGCGCTGGAGCGAAACACCCTCCCCCATCTGCCCTGCCAGGGCCTCGCGTTCCGCCTCGGTGTAGGCATAGATCTTCTCTTTGCCCTTCTTGACCAGGTACAGCGGCGGCTGCGCGATATACAGGTGACCAGCCTCAACCAACTTCGGCATGTAGCGGAAGAAGAAGGTCAGCAGCAGGGTGCGGATATGCGCACCGTCCACGTCGGCGTCCGTCATGATAATGACCCGCCCATAGCGCAAGCGCGAGAGATCGAAGTCATCGCCGATGCCCACGCCCAAGGCCGAGATCAACGCTTGGATTTCGCGATTGTCCAGCACTTTGTCGAGGCGGGCACGTTCGGTGTTCAGGATCTTCCCGCGCAGCGGCAGGATGGCCTGGAAATGGCGGTCGCGCCCTTGCTTGGCACTACCACCCGCGCTGTCACCCTCGACAATGTACAGCTCTGAATTCTCCGGATCAGTCGATGAGCAGTCAGCCAGCTTGCCGGGCAAGGTGGTGCTTTGCAGCGGGCTGCGTCGGATCAGATCACGGGCGCGTTTCGAGGCGATACGGGCACGCGCCGAGACCAGTGCTTTGTCAAAAATGGAGCGAGCGGCCCGGGTGTCCGTCTGCAGGAATTCCCCGAAGGCTTCATTGACCAGAGATTGCACCAGGCCCTTGACCTCAGCATTCATCAGCTTGACTTTGGT
>JAADYZ010000431.1 GCA_010092775.1 Chloroflexota bacterium | reverse complement strand
GTTGCAAGCGTGCGTTTTCCTGCTGCAAACGCTTGATGTCAATTTATGCCCTAAACTACCCCATAGACTAACGGCCATGCCGGTCCAATGGTTTGCAGCCAAAGGGGACCGGTCCCTCCAGACGTAAAAAGCTGTCACCAGCAGCCATTGCGGCCAAAGGGGACCACCCACAGGCGGGTTTTGACCGAATGCCCTATGCTTCACGATAAGATCAGTAACCTATCGAGAAGCGAGGGGCCAATGACAGCTCACAGGAAGGATACGATGGACATTCGTGAAATTCTCTACCGCCTACAGCGTGGCGAAAGCCAACGGGCCATCAGCCGCGACCTGAACATCAATCGCAAGACCGTCAAGCGCTACCAGACCTGGGCCGAGGCCGAAGGCTTGTTAGAGGGTGACTTACCGCCACTCGACGCGCTACAACAACGCTTGGAGGCCACCTTGCCCGGTGGCACCCCACCCCAGCAGGTCTCCAGCGTCGAACCCTACCGGGATCAGGTCATGGCTTGGCGTGAGCAGCAGGTCGAGATCGCCGCCATCCATCAGCGGTTGCGTGAAACCGGCTACACCGGTAGCTACGCTGCCGTCTGGCGCTTTGTGCGCCGCCTGGAACCGCCACCCATCGACGTGACGGTGCGCGTCGAAAGCCCGCCGGGCGAGGAAGCACAAGTCGATTTTGGCTACGCGGGGCAGATGATCGACCCCAAAACCGGGCAGTTGCGCAAGACCTGGGCGTTTGTGATGACCTTGTCGTGGAGTCGGCACCAGTATGTGGAATTTGTCTTCGATCAACAGGTGCCCACCTGGCTGTTGTGTCATCGCCATGCCTTCGCCTTTTTCGGGGGGGTGCCCCAACGGGTGGTCCTGGACAACCTGAAAACAGCCATTTTGCAGGCGGCCCAGGACGACTCCGACGTCCAGCACGCCTACCGTGCGTGCGCCGAACACTACGGCTTCCTCATCGCCCCCTGTCGGGTACGCACGCCCCAGCACAAGGGCAAGGTGGAAAAAGGCGGTGTACACTACGTCAAACGCAATTTCTTGGGCGGACGGACCGCCACCGACATCCACCAGGCCAACCGCGATGTGCGCGTCTGGTGTGAGACGACAGCAGGGGCGCGCACCCACGGGACCACCCGCCAGGTGCCCCTGACCCGCTTCACGGAGACGGAGCAAGCCCTGTTGCAACCTTTGCCAGACACGCCCTTTGATCCAGGGACCTGGAAGCGGCTCAAACTCCATCGCGATGGCTATGTGGTGTGTGAGGGCAGCTACTACAGTGCCCCCTTCACCCACATTGGCCAGACCTTGCGTGTGCGCCTGGGTGTACGCACGGTCCAGCTCTACACCGACGACTACCAGCTCATCGCCCAGCATAGTCGTGCCACCGAGGCCGGCGAACGCCTGACGCATCCCGACCATCTGCCCCCGGAGAAACGTGATGGCTTGCGTGGCCGGGAGGAATGCCGCCAACTCGCAGCGGACATTGGTCCGGCGACGGCGGCAGTGGTGCAGACGCTGCTGGATGAACCCGTCATGGATCGGCTGCCGACGATCCAACGCCTGCTGCGCTTGGAGACAACTTACGGCGCAGATCGGCTGGAAGCCGCCTGCCAACGGGCGCTGACCTTCCAGGACAGCGCTTACGGGACCATCAAGCGCATCTTGCAGCACCAGCTAGATGAGACCCCCGCCCCCGATCCCACACCACCGGTCAGTCGAGCGACGACCTTTGTGCGTGGTGCGGTGGACCTGGTGGGTCGTGCGCTAGGAGCCGTGACATGGATGCTATGATGAGCCAACTGACCCCGCATCTGAAGAGCCTGCGTCTCTCCGGCATCCTGGAAACACTTGAGTCGCGGCACAAGCAGGCCCGCGACGAACAATGGACCCATGTCGAGGTCCTGGCGCGGCTGCTGGAAGATGAGGTGGCCCGGCGGGCACAAAAGCAACTGGCGTTGCGGGTGCGACGGGCCAACCTCACCAGCACCAAGACCCTTGAGGCTTTCGACTTCACCTTCAACCCGACCGTCTCTCGCCAGCAGGTGCGGGCACTGGCCGCCTGTGACTTCGTTCGTCACCACGGCAACGTTATCTTGTGTGGTCCCACTGGGGTGGGCAAGTCCCACCTGGCCCAAGCCCTGGCGCATGAGGCCTGCTTGCTGGGCTTCACCGCCCTCTTTGTGCAGACCCACAAGATGCTCCAGCACCTCAACGGCGGGCGGGCGGACGGCAGCTATGAGCGCCGCTTGCAGAGCTATCTGCGGCCTGATCTGCTGGTGTTGGATGACTTCGGGTTGCGGCCCTTGCGGCCCCCGGGGCCAGAGGACTTGTATGAGATCATCGATGCCCGCTATGAGACCGGGAGTATCGTGCTGACCAGCAATCGGGCACCGGCGGAGTGGGCCGAGGTTTTCCACGATCCCTTGCTGGCCAGCGCGGGCTTGGATCGCTTGCTGCATCATGCCGAGGTGCTGGTGATGACTGGGGACAGCTACCGGGCACAGCATCGTCAGGTCAGCCTGGATGGAAAGACGGAGGCGGTGACCGTGCCCACCTAGACTGCTTCACCCCGCTTGGGCTTGGTACCCTTTGGCCGGAAGTCAGTGGTACACATCAAGGCGTGTATTGACAAGGGTAGATTTGCACTATCAAGGCTCAGTGTAGCAACTTGATCACAAGATCCGTGATGATGTCACGCCTGTCACGCAGTTGTTTCACGAATGCATCGGCATCGCTCGATTCTCGCATTATTTCCTGCACAACCCCCTGCACCCCAGCAATTGCCATTGTCACTCGCAGGTGACGATGATCTTCAGCAACATCTTCCCCCAATAGCTCCACAACTTGTGCCTGATTTGAGAAAACAAGTTCATTTTGAGTGTCTGAAATCTGTTCAGCTTCTTGAAAGGCAGTGACCGCAATACCACTGTGTACTTCGAGGGCTTCCAACAACCCATGAATGATGCGCCGTGTACGGGCTTCCCCGGAAAGAGGCTTTGCTTCCTCGGCAGCGACTGCTACCCGTTGCAATGGTTCTGCCAACAGTTCAACCAGAATGTCGGATTTCGATTTGAAGTGATAGTAAAGCGAGGGATTGGCGATGCCAAGTTCGGCAGCGATATCGCGTACTGATGTTGCCGTATAGCCCTTTTCGGCAAACAGACGTGAGGCAACCGCCAGAATTCGTTGGCGGGTTCCAGTTTTTTGTTGTGGATCATTTTTAGTAGCCATATTGACAGTTTACCTAGCATGTGCTAGATTGGCAAGTATTGATTGCCTAGCGAGTGCTAGGTTGATGAAAGCGTGGATACGAAAGTGAAACTATGAACCT
>JAADYZ010000430.1 GCA_010092775.1 Chloroflexota bacterium | reverse complement strand
TTATATAGTGGCGCGAATGTTATAACCAGGGCTACATTGGTTTGGCCCTGTCCTAACAAGCAGCAGATAGCTATGTAGTGCCGATTGTCTGCCCCTGGATGACTGCGATGGGCTTTCGAGATCTGCGTGATGAACTCCCCTGGCCTCTAGACGATTAGACGCCGCACAATCCCAACCAGGATCGTCAAGACGCCCATCCCCGCCAGCGAGAGAATGAGGACAGCGGGTGCTACACCACCTGACGGCTCTTCTGGCGGCGGTGCGGCAAAAGCATCCGGTGCAATTGTGGCGTAGGGTGCCGGAGCTGTGAAGGTCGGAAGCGGCCCGCCTTCAGCGACTTGGGTGGATGGTACACGGGTCGCTACGCCGGTCGGCTGGAATACGGCTTCAGCCGTAGCTGTGCCCTCTGCACCAGGTGTTTGGAACAGAACACTCTGCGTGGCCTGTGCATCGGCCTGGGCGGGATCAACTGTGGGGACTTCCGGGATAGGTACGACTGGCACAGTTAGAATGTCTCCGACGACCACAACCAAGGCTTTGAAGACCCAGGCCTGCCCTTCTGGTGCCTCGGCCCACTCGACGACATACCAGTTGTCGAAGACGATTTCGCGCCCAATGAGGGGGAGTTCAGTGCCTTGGGGTAGCTCCGCGACGATGGCCGTATCAATCCCTGGGCCAGAACGTAAGTTGGTCACCGGATCACCAATCAGACGGGCTAGGGTTGGTGTGATGGTCGGGGTGCGCGTGGGAGTGGCCGTGGCTGCCCCAATGGGCGTAGCTGTTGCCGTCGGAAACTGCACTTCATCCGACGTGGCCGTCGGCACGGTCTGGTCTGGCGGTTGGGGCTGGCTATCGGCCAGTACAGCGCCCGCCGAGACGCTCATCGTCAGGATGGCGAACAGCGCCAACCCCAGCGGTAAAAAGCGAGTGGTAGTGTTGTGATGATCATGCTTCATGGCTGGAATAGTAGCGCCCCAATATTTGATGTGCAAGCGACGTTATCATGATGACTGCTGACCTATTTGAGCGTTTTGAGGCCTTTACCAGCTTGATCTCCGAAGGAGATCGGCTGATCCTAGGGGTATCGGGCGGGGCGGATTCGCTGGCGATGCTGCATCTCTTTAAGCGGCGGTTTTTAGATGACCTGAGTCGCCTGTTCGTTGTGCATGTCGAGCATGGCATTCGCGCTGAGAACAGCAAGGCTGATGCTGAGTTCGTGCGAAGGATTTGCGCGAAGTGGCAGATTGCATATGAGATCATTGCAGTTGATGTACCTGGCTTGGCGAAGGCTGAAGGCATCGGTTTAGAAGTGGCTGCGCGGGCGGCTCGCTATCGTGCTTTCGCCGAGGCAGCGCGTCGCCAGGGCGCGATGCAGATCTGTGTGGCCCATCACGCCGATGACCAGGCCGAGACGATTTTGCTCAACCTGCTACGGGGGGCGGGCCTAGCTGGCTTGCGCGGTATGACCGTCCAGACCGCGCTAAGCGCGTCCCATCTGGTGATAGACAATCCAGAGACGCGATCAATCCTGCAAGGTCGTCCGCTGTGGCTGCTGCGCCCGATGTTGCGCTTCACTCGTCAAGAGATCGAGCGTTACTGCAAGGAACAAGACCTGAGGCCGCGCCATGATGAGAGCAACGACGACCTCAGTTATTCGCGCAATTTCATCCGGCTCAAGGTGATGCCAAATCTTAGAGCACTGAACCCGCGCCTTACTGAGGCCTTTGATCGATTGAGCCAGGCTGCACAGATCGATGCGGCTTTTGTTCATGCCGCCACGGAGCAAGCTTTGGAGGACGTAGTGGTTGAGGCAGCAGATGATTTTGTTAGCCTGAGCAAGCTGCAATGGGACGCTCTACCGCTTGCATTGCGCTATGGAGTATTGCGCCTGGTTACGATTCGGATTGGTGGGGAGCCTCTGTCATTTGGCCAGACTGAGCGTGCCACACAGTTCATTGAAGATGCTGAGACCGGGCAGAGAATACAACTTCCAGGCCAAACTGAGATCAGTCTTGAATATGATCGAATCTTCATTCGGCAAGTCGATGCGCAACCTCGCCTGCCCCTCTGGCCGCTGATGTTTTCCCCAGAGCCTATTGATTTGATCGGGTTTGGAACCTACTCGGTTGGCGATGATTGGACTTTTACCTTGTCTCGCTACAGCGGGCTGAGAAGCGGCCCACAGTGGGATCAATTGCTTGCAGATCCCTGGCGCAGCCCCCTCAATGGCGATGAGCTTGCATTCCCGTTGGCGCTGCGCACACGCCAGCGAGGTGATCGATTCTATCCACAAGGGGCTGGTGGGCAGCAAAAGGTGGGCGACTTTATGACCAACGCCAAAATCTCGCAGCAATGGCGCGATCAGGTGCCCTTGCTTGTCGCAGGCGAATGGATTGTTTGGTTGTGTGGCTGGCGAGTGGATCAACGCTTCATCGTGACGGACACGACGCAGTTGGTTTGGTTGGCGAGCTGGCAGCCCACCCAATCGGTGAACGCCTAAGAATCAAACAGGGGCAGCCGAAGCCACCCCTGCGGAAAGTCTGCTAGGTGTCGACTTACTCGGTGAAGTCGGCCAGCAGCGCGTTTGACAGCTCGGTCAGTTCATCGAGGACGGTAACAACGTCTTCTTGTGCCTCGGTGATGCGGACCATAGCGGTCTCAGCCTCGGTACGAACTTCGTCGTAGCCTGGAACCTGCGGCTCAACGGTACCGAACTGAAGCAGCTCGAAAGCAGCGCCGTATGGCGGGAAGCTCTCGATGTAGTCGGACAGACCCTCAGCAACACTGGCGCGAACCGGGAAGTAGTTGCTGTCCTGGGCCCACTTGGCCTGGACCTCTGGGCTGGTGTAGTACTTCATGAACAGCCAGGAAGCCAGTTCCTGCTCGGGGGTGGTCGCTGGGATGCTGACACTGGCGCCATAGATGTTCTGGACAGGCTCGCTAGTGGTGTGCGGGATCGCAGCAACGCTCCACTCGAACTGGGCACCTTCAGCCACAGCGCTCTGGTAGAAAGGAATACCGGAGCTGGAGCCAACGGTGAAGAGGGTGATACCCTGGCCGAAGTTGGCCTGGTCACCGAAGCGCTCAGCGATCGGACCAGCGCAGCCTTCGGCGTACAGACCTTGCAAGAAGGTCATGGCCTCAACAGCGGCCTCAGAGTTGTAGGTGTACTGACCATCAGCGAAGACCTCACCACCATGGGCGAAGGTCCAGCTAGCGAAACGGCTGGCATCGTAGCTGAGCTGGTAGCCGATGCTGGCGCTGGTATCGCCGGTGGCAGCGCTGAAGGGGTTCTCGACAGCGGCGCAAGCGGCTTCCTGGAACTGCTCAGGAGTTTGCGGGGGGCCGTCAAAGCTGATGGCACCGGACTCGCTCAGTTCAGCCAGCCACTCGACATTGTAGTACATCACTTCCATAGAGCGGTTCGGCGGGAAGCCCAGGCGGAAACCGTCGATGGGGCTGATATCGGAGTCCAGGAAGGACTGGAAGAAGTCAGCCTGATCTTCTTCGCTCAGGCCCCAGCGCGGGCTGGCCAGGAACTCGTTGATGTCTACCAGGGAGCCTTCAACCAGGCGGTAGGTGGCGGCCTGATTACCATAAGCCACAACCAGGTTCGGAACTTCGTCGGTGCCCAGAATCAGGTTCATCTTCTCGTAAATTTCACCGTAACCGCCCTGGAACTGACCTTCGACGGTGATGCCGAACTCGTTGCTCTCATTGTAGTCAGCGATGATCTCTTGCAGAGACTCTTCACGACCACCAGAGTGTTGATACCAGAAGACGATGTTCTGACCGCTGGGGTCGACGCTGCCGTAGGTGGTGTTATCTTCCACGTCAGACATGTCGTCCATGTCTTCTTCCATCTCATCACCCATGTCGTCGTCCATCGGCATTTCGCCGGCCAGGGCAGCTTCGAAGTCGGCCAGGCCATCAGCCAGGATACCTTCTGGGGTGGGGCTGTAGCCAACGGCATCCAGAACAGTCGGGATACCTTCATCGCCCAGAGCGTAGCGGACGAACTCAGCTACCTGCGGCTTTTCCTGGGCAGACCCCACGTTGACATAGAAGAACAGCGGGCGGCTCAGCGGGTTGTACTCACCACTGGGGACGGTCTCGGCACTTGGCCGGACGCAGTCACCATCAGCGTTT
>JAADYZ010000429.1 GCA_010092775.1 Chloroflexota bacterium | reverse complement strand
GTCCTCACCCTCACGCAAGCGATAAAGCACCTCACCCGCATGTGGAACGAGCAAGACACCTTCGCTCTCCCGGTCGGCCCATTCGGCAGGGTTGATCGTCTTTGGGTCGCAATAGCCCAGGTTCAACCGGGTGCAGCGCTCCTGCGAGATGCCGGTAGCCAAGGTCACTTTAATGCGCCGTGTTTCCTGGCCATCCACATAGTCACCCAGCCCACTCACATGAGTTGAGTGAGCCAGAACACCCCAGGGATAATGCTTGAATTGATCCCACTGCTTAACGAAGTAATCACGGACGTGATAGCCAATTTCATCGAGCATAGCCCCATGCGTGTAGGAAACTTCGCTGATATGCGGGGCGTAGATCATGATCTCGCCGCCATCGGCAACAACGGCCTCTAGCTTGTACATCCCTTTGGCGCCTGTCCATAAATCGTCGTACATCTCAGGAAGCACCGACAAGACGCGCTGAACAGGTTTAGCGATGTAGCGAATGTGGTGGCGTTTGGAAAGCTCAATGGCCGCACGCCAGGCCTCCTGAATCTCACCAGCATAGATACCCGCCAGGCCCTCATGAGTCGTCACGAGGCAGAGCGCCAGCTTTGGAACAGGAATCGCCGCCGCCGCCCGCTCTATCGTGCGGCGTACGGCGGTATCAGCCACACCAATGCTAGCATAGCTTGTCTCAAGTGCACCAAGCCAATGAGTGAAGTTGATCACTTCAGGCCCACTCACGCCTGGAAAGAAGTACTTGCTTCCACCGGAGAATCCAGCCACTTCATGTGGGAAGACAGGACCCAAGACAATCAGTTGATCATAATCCAGAAGCAAGCGATTGACCCTGATAAGAACTTCGACCGATAGGCGGCCATCGCTCAGTTCTTCCGTTTCGGTAGCGGAGATCTTCCCCACCTCTACAAAGGTCTCTGGTTGATCCCATCGGTGATTCCAGATGTTGATGCCCTGAAAAGCTGACCGTCGCTCTTCCGAGCTGACACCGACCAGTCGATTGAGCGCTTCTTCGCTCATCAGTGGATGTGTGCCCAAAGCGACCAGGTAATCCAGCGCAGACACTTGGTGGCCAATGAGCTGCTGAATCACGCGGAAAATACGATCTACTGGGGCAGTTCGTGTGCTATCCGGAATGATGAAGAGCACCCTTTTGTCCGACATCGGGTAACGTTCAAAGAACGCCGTCAAGAGTGTTCTGATTTCCTCGTCCTTGAGGAAGCGATCCACATAGCCGAACCCGACGAGTTGACTCACCTGTTTCATCGCTCTGCCGATCACACGCCGCTGTAAGCCGAGAAACCGCCGTCAAGCGGGACGACCGCCCCAGTGACAAAGCCAGACAGCGGGGAGAGCAACCAAAGAACCGCCCCTAGCAGTTCTTCAGGCTCACCAAAGCGCCCCAGTGGGGTCTGGTCAATGATGGTCTGTCCACGAGGGGTCAGACTACCATCAGGATTGAGCAGCAGGTCGCGATTCTGCTTGCCAATCAGAAAACCTGGCGCAATGGCGTTCACACGTATTTGAGGTGAATACTCCTGGGCCATATGTACAGCAAGCCACTGAGTGAAGTTACTGATCGCTGCCTTGGCCGCTGAATAGGCGACAACCCGCGAGAGAGGGCGCAAGGCTGTCATCGACGAGATGTTGAGGATGACCCCCTCGCCTCGCTCAGCCATGCCTTTGCCAAAGACGCGACAGGGTTCTATGGTGCCCATGGTGTTGAGCTCGATGGTCTCTCGAATCGCTGCTTCATCCAGATCGAACAAGCTCTGCTCAGGCCTGGTCGTCGCCCTAGCGGCATTCCCTCCAGCCGCATTGATCAGAATGTCAACGGGTCCGAGTCTTTCACGGATCACAGCCTCGGCTCTGACTAAGGTGTCACGCTTGAGAACATCGGCAAAGACGATCGCCGAGCAGTTTGGATCACAGCCCAGCATATCAATCAAGCGGTCAGCGCGCTCCGGATCACGATCAAGAATCGCAACATTGGCGCCACAACTCCCCAAGGCGCGGGCTATTTCGCCACCGATCAGGCCCGCCCCTCCCGTGATGGCGGCTGTCCGCCCGGTAAAGTCATAGCCTCTACTGATGTCCTTCAAGTCCATCTCAAATACCTCTCTTGGTTGCGCTTGACGCCGTCTCAATCCAGCCGATAGGCGGTCTTCGCTAGCCGATAGGCTAAATCAAGATTCATCTCATAAGCATCTTCCAGGTCGACAATCCCACGCACGACCATTCCTGCGATCCAGTTGGCACTGGCCCGCCGCCACACATCATGTCGAGCGGGGATCGAGGGAAAAGCGCGGGTGTCGTCGTTGAACCCCACCGTATTATGCAGCCCGGTAGTCTCCATTACCTGGTCAAAGTAGCGAGCCATACCATTTAGACTGTCGTGGAACCACCAGGGTGGCCCCAGTTTTAGGATAGGATAATGCCCAGCCAGTGGAGCCAGCTCGCGCGCATAAGCCGATTCATCCAGGGTGAACAGGATGAGGGTGAGATCAGTATGGTTACCCACCCGTTCCAACAAGGGGCGGAGGCTGTGGGTGAAATCAACCCGATGTGGTATATCGCAGCCTTTGTCAGGGCCGAAGCGTTGGAAGATCAAGCTGTTGTGATTGCGGATCGAACCGACATGGAGCTGCATCACCAGCCCATCTTCAATACTCATTTCCGCGCTCTTAGTGAGCATATGCCCTACAAAGGCACGGGCATCAGCTTCGCTAGCCTCTTGGCGCAAAGCACGCTGGAAAATGGCTTCAGCCTCACTCTCGCTGAGTATGGTTGTATGGGCAGTTTCGGCAGCATGATCCGTTGCTGTGGCACCAAGTGCCTTGAAGTGCTCTCGCTGCTGCATTAGAGCATGCAGGAAGTTGGCATAGGAGGTCACATTGATGCCTGAGGCTTCGCTCAGCGCTATGATGTTAGCCTGCCAACCTTTCACCAGCAGATGAACAACGCCATCGGGTCGAAAGGTGGGCCGGATGGCTCCACCCCAATCCGAATCACGGATCGCCTGGTGGTGCTCAAGCCGACTGTTGGCGGGGTCTGTTGTACACAGGACCTCGATATTGAAGCGATCAAAGAGGGCGCGCGGTTTGAAGGCCGCTTCAGCTAGCCTGGCTTCAATATGAGTGTAGATATCCTGAGCATTGTGGCTGCTCAGCTTTTCATCCACGGCGAAGACCTCAACCAATTCCTGGGTAAGCCACATGCCGGTGGGCGTGCCGCGGAAAAGGTAGAAGTGATCAGCGAAGAGCTGCCAGATTTTGCGATGATCGGTCTCTGTTGGGGAGCCATCGCGGGTCGGGACGCCCAGCCTATCTAATGTAATGCCCTGTGAATAAAGCATACGGAAGACGTAATGATCCGGGATGATCAGCAACTCAGTCGGCGAACCGAATGACGCCCCTGGATCACTGAACCATTCTGGCAGCACGTGGCCGTGGGGGCTGACAATCGGCAGCTTGGCACTGGCCTCGTAAAGCTCACGGGCCACCCTCCTCTGGGCAGGATCCGTGTCGAAATAACGATCTGGGTTGAGCAAATTGGGCGACGGCTGCGTCATGCGTCACTCTTTCGCTAGTCTGACTGCCTTGGCTTTGGACCTATCAAGCACCCTGAGGACGTAGACTATCATTGCGTTTTCTTGAGTGCATCGAGGCAGTCCGAGATTGTATCCCATTTTGCGCATAGTATCAGAAGCTGAAAGATGTGTGCTCTGGCATCCTTGGCCTTGATGTTACTGTGCAGAAGCAGGAAGTGGCGTGTCGAATTGAAGTTCATCGGAGGTCAGGCTATAGTTGGCGTCAACGCGCTTTGATTTAGCGCCTTGACCTACCATCCCCAAGCGGTTGCTACTGCCCCCTAGGGTCGATGGCACTATCAGGAGAGTTCAGCCATGCTCATAGAACTGGCCTATGGTCGTGATGGTTTGACGGTTGACCTACCAGATGATGTTGATATTCTGCGACCTGCCTTCGTTCCAGGCGTCGGTAACGAAGCACAGGCTTTGCGGGATGCACTCCATCATCCCATCAACTCCCCACCATTGAGAGAGCTTGTTACATCTGATGATCGGGTGGTCATCGTCCATACAGACATCACCCGCCCCACGCCCAACGACCGCATCATGCCGGTACTTACTGCTGAACTTGAACAGGCTGGCGTGCGACCAGAAAACATCACCCTGCTCAACGGATTGGGAACTCATCGCTTCCAAACCGACGCCGAACTTCGTCAGATGTTAGGGAATGCCATTGTTGACCGTTATCGCTGTCTTCAACATGACTGTACCGATGATGCGAGCCTAGTCTCGTTGGGGCAGACTTCCAAAGGGCATCCGGTGCGCATCAACCGACACTACATGGAATCCTCCTTCAAAATCCTGACGGGCTTCATTGAGCCGCACTTCTTCGCTGGCTTCAGTGGTGGGCCGAAAGCGGTGCTACCAGCCTTGGCAGGGACTGAGAGCGTCTATACCAATCACGGTTATGGCATGATCTCCCATACGCATGCCGCCTGGGGCATTACAGAGGGCAATCCGATTTGGGAAGAGATGTGCGAGATGGCTCTGCGAACTGAACCTCACTTTCTGTTGAATGTGACCCTAAACAATAAACGTGAGATCACGGGCATCTTTGCTGGAGACTTATTGACCGCTCACAAACAGGGAACCGCCTTCGTGAAAGAGCACGCGATGGTTGCGGTCGACGCACCCTATGATGTCGTCGTTACCACCAACAGTGGCTATCCACTAGATCAGAACCTATACCAGGCTGTCAAAGGCATGAGCGCAGCGGTTCAGATCCTACGCAAGGGGGGTGCCATCCTGATCGCTGCGGCTTGCGAGGATGGCCTGCCTCATCATGGTCTGTATGCGGAGCTGCTCCAGCAGGCCGGATCCCCTCAACGGGCACTCGAGATGATTGCAGAACCGGGCTTCGAGGCTCAGGATCAGTGGCAGGTACAGATTCAGGCACAGATCCAATTGAAAGCGGACGTTTATGTGTATGCTGATGGCCTGACTGACAGTCAGATCGAGCAGGCCTTGTGTACTCCCAGCCGCAATATTGAGTCGACACTAGCTGACCTCAAAGAACGCTATGGAAGCCGGATCGCGGTGGTCCCTGAGGGCCCGCAAACCATCCCTTATCTGGCTCATCAAAGGGAGCACGCATCATAGACCTGAAGGGTCCAGCAGGATGAGCTGACTGGTCTTGCTCAGACCTCGATCGGGCTGTTATGTGTTATGCAACCCAAATGCGGCATATCTTGTCATCGACATCAGTGTCGCAACGGCCAGACACTCAAGTTCCTCATGTGGGCGATGACAGGAGGAACATGTCACATTGTTCAGATGACCATAGGGTTCATCCATTGTTGTGCCCCCACTGCGGACCAAATTGCCGCAGCCGCCGCATACTTGCTATGGGGTGTTGTTTTGACATTAGTCGTGAGTCTATGGTTAGCTGGCCAGAGTGCAGTGCAGTTAGAAGCAACCTAGATCCCCGTTGGTAACCCAAACACAATGTTGATATGTGCAACACATTGATACGATGTACACAATCAACTAGATTCCAAAGGTCTGCATCAGTCCTAATGATCGATTGAAGTTAAAGAGAATGCACTGTGTCGCT
>JAADYZ010000428.1 GCA_010092775.1 Chloroflexota bacterium | reverse complement strand
CGTTCTGACAGAGACCGGCCTGGATTTCGTGGCAACAAACACGACCAGCGCCGTCGTTGGCTACCCGACCACCGCCTGGAAAAACTGCGCCGAAGCCTGGGGCCGGCTCGACGGACGGTCTGACACTGAGCACTTCTACTTTGACCAACTCAAGTGGATGGATCGGCAGATGCAGCAGGACCCTTACATGCTTGGCGCGACCCTCTTTACCTGGGGCAGCATCACGAGCAAGTGGGAAGAATACGAGATTGAGGGCCCTGTCGCAGACAAGTTGATCGACTACATCACCGCGACACGTTTTCCGGGGGATGATCCCCAGCCGGGGGGCGTCGATGAGCTTTCGGAGGCGTCCTTCTTCGTCAATCCGCTGCCGAGTGTCGGCCTGTGGGTGCGTTCAGGCCCCGGCGTAGATAACGCCGCTCTGCGCAAAGTCTTTCCCGGAGACCGTGTGGCCGTCCTAGAACCCTATGATGACGCGTTGGCGAAGATTGGGCCGGATGAGACCTGGAGCAAAGTCTTGACCCCCTCCGAGGTCGAGGGCTATCTTGCAGCGTGGTTAGTCGAACCCTGGACGATCGTGGACACCAGTGAGCCGGACTTCCCGCGCGATGCCTTCTATCTGATGACAAATGCCAAGCTCGGTCTGCGAATCCGTTCTGGGGCGGGGACAAGCTTCAACGTGATCGGCACAGCCTATATCGGCGACCGCTTATTGGTACTGGATGACGAGCGAGAGGCGCGCTCTAAGCTAGGGCGCAGCGGCGAGTGGATCCGCATTCGAACGCCGCATGGACGGGCTGGCTACATCTTTGCGCAGTATGCAGTGGCCTACGATCAATTTGTACTGACTGATGTGACCCTTTACATTCGCACGACGGCACCGGATGGAACCTATTTACGATCCGGGCCGGGTTCGCAGTTCCGCCCCGTTGTGAAGGTCTTTCCAGATGACAGCCTGACCGTGGCGATGGATCGCGAACTGGCCTTGGCCCGCATCGGGCGCAACAATCAATGGATTGAAGTGCTGACCAGCGATCTACAGCGTGCCTGGGCACCTGCCTGGTTTGTCGAAGAGATGCCCCGCTTCCGCATCTGGCCGATTGGGCACGCACTCGTTGGGCTGCATGGCCCGGCTGACCCAGGTGAATGGCCATGGACGAATGAAGCCTATGATGCCGTGCGCAACGCGCGCATCGAATCTGTTAAGGTGCTGGCTGCTGGCGACATCGGTGGCCGGGTGCTCAGGCAGCTTTCGCTGATGGACGATATGCAGTTCGTCTATGCGCGGCTATTCGCTCGAATTGAGAAGCCCAAGACTGCCGAGGAATGGGTTGACGAAGTCGTCGACGCGACTCTGCGGCTATACAATTTAGGTGTGCGCTACTTCGAGGTGCACAATGAACCCAATCTGCACACGGATAGCGCTCCGGAAGGTATGTGGGTGAACTGGCAAAATGGCCGTGAGTTTGGCCGTTGGTTCGCCGACGTGATTGACATCTTGCGCCCATTGATGCCAGGCGCGCAGTTTGGCTTTCCAGGCCTATCACCAGGCCAGCCCATCGACAATGTGCGTTACGATCCGCGCGTTTTCATTGGGCAAGTTGATCAGGACATCCGGCGACACGCCGACTTTGTATGTGTACATACGTATTGGGGCAACGGCAGCAGCTACCGCAATGCGCTGGCGGAAGTGCGGGCCTATTGCAATCGCTATCCGGAGAAGCTGATCTTCGTGAGCGAGTTCAGCAACAGTAATCCCAGCATCGCCAAGGATGTGAAAGCGCTTGAGTATGTGCAATTCTTCAACGAGGCCAAAAAGCTTCCGCCCAACCTGGTCGTGTTGTCGGCCTTTGTGCTCTCGGCTTTGGATGAGGGCTTTGCCGGTGAGGCCTGGCTAGGCAGCCCAATCCCGCTGCGGGTCGGGAGTCGCAGTTTGGGCTAGAAAAGAAAAAGCGCCTCATGTTCTGAGGCGCTGCTGATTCTGTGGGCGATACAAGACTCGAACTTGTGACCCCTTCTTTGTAAGAGAAGTGCTCTAACCAACTGAGCTAATCGCCCTGAGGTTGCTGCCAAAGTATAGCTAGACCGCACATCTCGGTCAAGCGAGCTAGGGTTTAGTACTCGCGGCGGCGGCGGAAGACGAAAGCTGCATAAGCACCAGCCGTCACCACGTAACCGCCTATGCCAACGGCGACGAAGCCAGATGTTACGAACAGGGTGCTGGCCACCAGCAGGCTGCCAAAGATAACCGCACGGTTAATGCCGTTAGCTGCATACTCCAGGCGGCGCATCTCCGAGCGCAACTGGCCACTGGTACGGACCTGTACCTCGACGTTGCCAGAGGCAAGTTTGTTTGAGATGTTCTCAAGCTGCTTGGGCAGACCAATAGCTGACTGGGCCAAGGAGGCACCTTCGCGCAGGATCAGCCCACCACCCCGTCGATTGTTACCCCCGTTGCGGCCTTCACGCGTCAAAAGACCCTGAGCATACTCAGCGATCGGCATCCAGGCATTGAAGTCGGGGTCCAGCGAGTGAGTGATGCCCTGAAGAATGCCGATGGCCCGGCCCAGATAGATAAAGTCTTGCGGTATCTGGAACGGCATGTCGAACATCAGGTCGCGATACTTCTGCGCAAACTCTTCCATGTCCGACATGGGCATCTCCGCAAGTTCTTGAGAAGTCTTGCCCCAGGTATAGTCCATCGCTTCAGCTTGAGCCGCTTCAATGCGTTGAAGGTCTGCCGAGGGCAAGAGCACCCCAAGCATCTGATAGGCCCGAATCGTACGTTTGGCATCCCGGGTACCAGTCGCGATGAGAATCTCACGCAGGCCCTCTTTCACGCGATCGGAGATGTAGCCCACCATCCCAAAATCGATGAAGACGACGTAGAAGGGGCGCGAACCACTGCGCCTGCGGTCGCCAAACATGCGCTCAGTCGCCTCTTCTGGAAGGGGATAGATGAACAGATTGCCGGGGTGTGGGTCTGCATGGAAGAAGCCATGCTCGAAAATCATGTAGAGGTATACGTCCATCAAGCGTCGTGCGGCCTCGCGCCGGTTGATACCAGCCGCGTCAAGCGCCTGCGTATCGGTGATCTTGATACTCGTGACATCTTCAAGCACCAGGACGCGCTCGGTGCAGTATTGACGGTAAACCTCCGGGACGTAAACACCCAGATTGTCTGCAAACATCTTCTTGAAGCGCTCGGCGTTGTTCGCTTCGGACACATAGTCCAGTTCTTCCCAAAGCGTCCGGGCGAACTCCTCAAGCAGCGCAGGCACATCAGCCCGTCGACGGATGAGACCCCATAGCATGATCCAACGAGAAACGATACGCAGCGTGGCGAGGTCAGTGCGCACAATGCGCTCAATGCGCGGACGCTGAATCTTGATGGCGACTCGTTCGCCGGTCTGGAGGCGGCCCATGTAGACCTGCCCCAACGAGGCCGCTGCACGTGCGTCTTGGTCGAACTCCTCGAAAATCTGCTCTGCGGGCGCGCCAAGCTCCTGCTCAATGATTGGACGCATCTTGTCAAAGCGCTCGGCAGGGATTTCATCTTGCAGTGAGCCGAGTTCTTCGGTGAGCTCAGGCGGCATCACATCAATTCGGGCGCTAATGAATTGGCCCAACTTAATCATCACCCCGCCCATCCGCACAGCCAGGCTGCGGAAGCGCCGGGCAAATATACGAAGACGGTTGGAGCGGCCGCGCGCAGCCCAGGCCTCCCCTAAAATGCGTTTCAGGATGATCTCAAAAAGGAGAATACCCAGGATTTCGCGAATGAAGAACGCCATACTATAGACGAAGCGAGCCAAATTGATGCTGGCGCTACCCGCCCCGATCCGGTCCATGGTTGGCGTTGACGATGTCGTCGTAGACGTGCCAAATGCCATTGCACTAATCTTTCCACCTGAAGGTTCTGATAGGCAAACTTTAGCATTTCACTGGTCGCATAACAAGCTTGAGGTTTAACAAACTTCTTAGAATGACCAGTTGCAGCCCCCTTGAGCGGGCGCTAGAATAAGTGTTCGCATCACTAACGCCGAGCTTGGCAGAATGGGGTAAGGGCAGGCCAATGGCACAAGACAAGATCATCGTGCGTGGCGCACGTGAACACAATCTCAAGAACATCGACATTGACATCCCCCGTGACAAGCTGATCGTGATTACTGGCCTATCCGGATCGGGAAAGTCGTCGCTAGCCTTTGATACCATCTTCGCCGAGGGACAGCGACGCTACGTTGAATCCCTCTCGGCTTATGCACGCCAGTTCCTCGATATGATGGAAAAGCCTGATGTCGACCAGATTGAGGGCTTAAGCCCAGCCGTTTCTATCGACCAGAAAGGCGTCAGCCGCAATCCTCGCTCGACAGTTGGCACGGTAACTGAAATCTACGATTACCTGCGCCTGATGTATGCACGCATCGGCATACCACACTGCCCCGAGTGCGGACGTGAGCTTACACAGCAGAGCGCTCAACAAATCGTCGATCGGGTGGAAGACCTCCCCGACGGCAGCCGGATTCAAATCCTTGCGCCGATCATTCAGGACCGCAAGGGACACCACCAGCGGGTGTTTGACGATGTGCGCAAGGCCGGTTTCGTCCGCGTGCGGGTGAACGGCAGCGTCTACGATATTGATGAGACGATTGAACTCGATCGCTATAAGTCGCACTCCATTGAGATTGTCGTTGATCGTTTGGTCATTCGGCACTTTGAGGATCGTGATGGAGAAGAGGCGAACGCGGCGCGTTCTCGCCTGACGGACAGCATCGAAACGGCGCTCGAACTTGGCAACGGCCTGATGTTGGTCAACCTGGCTGGCGAGGATCAAGACCTCTTTTTCTCGGAGGGGTTGTACTGCCCTGAGCATGGCATCAGCATCCCGGAGTTGGAACCGCGCACCTTCTCGTTCAACAATCCGAATGGAGCCTGTCCGGAATGCCAGGGACTCGGTGTGCGGTTCGAGCTGGACGCCGAGCTGATCGTGCCCGACGGAACGCTCACGCTGAACGAGGGTCCCTTCGAAGCCAGCGGATGGAGCACCTGGGACCCGGAAGGTTACTTCAGGCAGTTGGTAACCGCTGTCTGTGCAGAATTTGACATCCCAATGGACGTACCCTGGGAAGAGCTGAGCGACAAGCAGCGAAACATCCTGCTGTTTGGCGCACCTAAGCGCGATATTCAAGTCAGTTATCGCAATCGCGACGGCGATCTACGACGCTACAAGACGCGCTATGAAGGCGTCATCGGCAATCTACAGCGCCGCTATCGAGAGAGTTCTTCCGACTACGTTCGCCAGCAGATCGAAGGCATGATGCGTGAGCAGCCCTGCCCCAGTTGCCATGGTCAGCGCCTCAACCCGGTTGCGCGGGCGGTAACAGTTGTTGATCGCAACATCTTTGATGTCACATCGCAGCCTGTGCGCCGCCTCCTGGAGTGGGTACAGGAACTGCGGGGTACCGGAGACGGAGGCCAGCCAGCCCTCAACGAACGGGAATTGACCATTGGCTTTCAGGTCCTCAAGGAGATCGAAGCACGCTCGCGCTTTCTGGTGGACGTCGGGCTGGACTATCTGACCCTCAATCGCTCGGCTGCCAGCCTGAGTGGTGGCGAAGCCCAGCGCATTCGGCTGGCGACACAAATTGGATCGCAGTTGATGGGCGTCCTCTATGTGTTAGACGAGCCGAGCATCGGCCTTCATCAGCGCGACAACATGCGACTGATCCGCACGCTGGAGGGCATGCGCGATCTGGGCAATACCCTTTTAGTGGTCGAGCATGATGAAGAGACCATGCTGCACGCCGACTGGCTGATTGACCTGGGGCCGGGAGCGGGCGAGAACGGCGGTCAGGTGATCGCCTCGGGTACGCCAGAAGAGGTAATGGCACACCCAAGCTCGATTACCGGAGCCTACTTATCTGGGCCACGCCGGATTGAGCTTCCCAACGAGCGTCGTCCGGGGAATGGTCTCTTTTTGACGGTGCGCGGGGCACGAGAGAACAACCTCAAGAACATCGATGTGGACATTCCGCTGGGCAAGCTGGTGTGTATCACCGGGGTGTCGGGCAGCGGCAAGAGTTCGCTGATGATCGAGATCGTGTACAAGCGCCTTGCACAGCTCTTGCATGGGAGCCGTGGGCGAGCGGGTGAGCACGACAGCCTCGACGGGGTCGACAACATCGACAAGATTATCAACATTGATCAGTCGCCGATTGGGCGAACCCCGCGCAGCAACCCTGCCACCTACACAAAGATGTTCGACCCTATCCGGGCGTTGTTCGCGGAACTGCCCGATAGTAAAGTTCGAGGCTACAAGCCGGGGCGCTTCAGCTTCAACGTCAAGGGAGGGCGCTGCGAGAACTGCCAGGGACAAGGTGTCATCCAGGTGGAGATGCAGTTCCTGCCAGATATCTATGTGACTTGCGATGTCTGTGGCGGCAAGCGCTACAATCGAGAGACCCTTCAGGTGAAGTTCAAGGGTATGTCGATTGCTGATGTGCTCGAACTAACCGTCAGTGAGGCGCTCAGCCAATTTGAGGCGTTTCCTGCCATCTATAGCAAATTGGAGACGCTCAATGCGGTCGGCTTGGGCTACGTCCGTCTGGGCCAACCCGCGACAACACTTAGCGGAGGGGAGGCGCAGCGCATCAAACTAAGCCGGGAGTTGGCCAAGCGATCGACGGGACAGACGCTGTACGTTCTGGATGAACCGTCTGTGGGGTTGCATGCTGCGGACGTTTCCAAGCTCATTGATGTGCTACAGGCCCTTGTAGATCAGGGCAACACCGTTCTTGTGATTGAACATCATCTCGATATTATCAAGGTGGCGGACCATCTGATTGACATCGGTCCGGAAGGCGGCGAGGCCGGAGGCCAACTGATCGCACAAGGCACACCCGAAGACGTTGCCGCTGTCGAGATGAGCTACACCGGACAGTACCTGCGACCGCTTCTGACCCATCCAGTGGCCGCCGCCGATTGATCAACGCATCCCTTTTCAGACCAGCCAGATACTCATGTTTCCACCGCACTATCCTATTTCCAGCGAGGACGCCCAACAACAGATGGACGACCTGCTGAAGCTGTGCGCAACCAACTTGACCGAGCGAGCCAGCCAGGGCATCCTGCAACATGCCTTTGAGCGTGATCAGGACGTTGAGCACATCATGACTGCGCTGGCATCGCCCCTCAAGGGCCGCATCGTAGTGACCGGGGGCGCTCGGGTTGGCAAAACAGCGGTCATCCATGAAGTTGCCTATCGCCTTCACACTGAAAACTGCCCGGAGTCGTTGAAGGGAAGCCTATTGTGGGGCTTGAGCGCACGCAGCATCCTGCGCGCCTTTGGCATCCGTGATTGGCAGGAGAAGCTCGGCCTGCTGCTCCAACTATGGATCAAACGCCCCGACGTCATTCTATATGTCGACGCCCTGCCCTCCACGTTGATGGCCGGGGCAACTGCGGAAGACCCCTTTGATATGGCTCAGGTTCTCTTGGGCCAGCTTCAGAGTTCGGACAATCGTATTCTGGCAGAGGGGCGCACCTCGGCGGTAGCGGGGTTCTTGGATGCTTACCCGGAGTATAAGCACATCTTGCTCGAAGAGCGCGTCCCTGAACCGAAAGTTGAGCAATCCAAGCGGATCATCTCTCAGTTTGCTGACGCGATCCTGGCCTCGCAGCAGGTGCAGGTGGACGAACTAGCGATCCATACCGCCATTGACTTAACCCGCCGCTTCTCCCTCAACGAGAGCCTGCCTGGCAAAGCGATCGACCTGATTGAAGAGACCGTCGCCCTGCACGCTGAACAGATCGGCCATGACAGCCGGGTGCAAGCGGGTGAAGTCATCGACCGCTTTGGCGACAAGACCGGTCTGCCCCGGATGCTGCTCACAGACGATGAACCCTACAATGAGCAGATCGTCCGCACATATTTCAGCGAGCGGGTACTAGGGCAAGACCAAGCGGTCGAGGTGATTGTGCAAGCGCTTAGCCTGCTGCGGACGCGGCTGAATAATCCCAAGCGGCCGATGGGGGTCTTTCTGTTTATTGGGCCAACTGGGGTCGGCAAGACCGAACTGGCTCGGGCGCTGTCGCGCTATCTGTTCGCCAGCGACGAGCTGATTGTGCGCTTCAACATGGCAGACTATACGCAGGACTGGCACACCTCGATCCCTGTCTCTTATACACATCT
>JAADYZ010000064.1 GCA_010092775.1 Chloroflexota bacterium | reverse complement strand
CCAGCGGCGCTGAAGGCGTTGGCCGAATTAGATGGTGTTACCCACATCTACCCCGACCCAGAGTCGCGTAAGCTGCGCGAGAAGATCGCTGAGTACGTCAACGTGCCAATTGAGTATGTTTTTGTGGGGCATGGCTCGGATGAGATTATTGACTTATTGATGCGGCTGTTCTTGTCGCCAGGCGATCCGGTCTTGACCTCTCAGCCAACTTTTGGCATGTATCGTTTTGATGCAGATGTGAGTGCGGCCAATCTCGTGGATGTGCCTCGCCGGTCCGATTACACGCTTGACCTACCGGCCATTGAAGAAGCCGTCTACCAAACCCGTGCGAAGTTGTTCTTCCTGGCGAATCCGAATAACCCGACTGGCACCCCGGTTACAGAGGCAGAGATTGATTTCTTGCTAAGCCTGCCGATCATTGTCGTGTCGGATGAAGCCTACTGCGAGTTTACCGGCGATGCTGGTGCGGCGACGCGAGTGCCGGACACACCGAATCTGATCACCCTGCGCACCTTTAGCAAATGGGCAGGCCTGGCTGGCCTGCGGGTCGGCTATGGGATCATGCCGTTGTGGATCATGGAACACATGTGGAAGATCAAACAGCCCTACAATGTTAGCGTCTCAGCTCAGGCCGCAGCTCTAGCTTCTTTAGAGGACCTCCCGCGCTTGCTCGACAATGTCGCGCGGATTATCACCGAGCGCGAGCGACTGTATCTGGCGCTAGAGTCAATTGACTATCTGAAGCCGTATCCCACCGCTGCGAACTTCGTATTGTGTCGGGTGGTTGGCGGCCAGCTTGATGCATTGACTTTGAAGACCCACTTGGCCAAACGCGGGATTTTGGTGCGCTACTACAATAAGCCTGGGCTAGAAAACTGCCTGCGTATCACCGTTGGGAAACCCGATCAAACAGATCGTCTAGTCGATGTACTGCGCGAGATCGGAGAGAGCTTGTGAGCGACGTAGGTGGCACTATCCGTGTCCGGCGCGGCACGATTACGCGTAATACGCAAGAGACCTCAATTGTCCTGAGCATTGACCTAGATGGTCACGGCGAGGTTGATCTTGACACAGGGATTGGTTTCTTCGACCACATGCTGCATCATGTGGCGGTGCATGGCCTGTTCGATCTGGTCGTCAAGGCGCAAGGCGATCTCTATATCGACGCGCATCACACCGTCGAAGATGTGTCGATTGCCATAGGCCAAGTCATCGATGACGCTTTAGGAGATCGTCGAGGCATCCGGCGGATGGGTGAGGCGACCGTGCCAATGGACGAGGCCTTGGCGCGCGTAGTAGTCGACTTGAGCGGTCGCCCCTATTCTGTCATTGACGCAGCTTTCACCAGCCCCATGGTCGGTCAGATGCCCACTTCTCTGGTGATTCATTCTTTGGAGTCGATTGCAACCCATGCGCGTATGAATCTACATGCCCAGGTGTTGTATGGGCGCGACGATCATCATAAAGCAGAGGCGCTGTACAAAGCCCTCGGTCGTGCGTTGGATCAAGCGACACAGCTCGATTCACGCCGCGCACACATTCCGAGTACCAAAGGTACTTTGACAGCCTAATTCAGACGGATCAAGGACGAAGCCCAATGTTAGAACAAGCACAAGCCCTGCAAGACCAGATGGTTGCCTGGCGTCGTGATTTCCACATGCATCCCGAATTGAGTTTTCAAGAAGTCCGCACAGCCCAAAAAGTGAGCGAAGCACTCACAGAGATGGGGATTGAGGCGCAGACTGGCGTCGGCATCACCGGTGTGGTGGGGCGCATCGGTGATGATGAGGGGCCAGTGGTGGCCATTCGGGCAGACATGGATGCTCTGCCGATCGTGGAGGCCAATGATGTCCCCTACCGCTCGCAGACGGACGGTGTGATGCACGCCTGCGGCCATGATGCCCACACCGCGATTTTGCTCGGTGTGGCACGCATTCTGAACGATATGCCCGATCGTCCAGCGGGTCAGGTGCGCTTGTTGTTCCAGCCGAGCGAGGAAAAGCAAGACGATGAAGGGCAATCTGGCGCGACCCGCATGATTGATGATGGTGCCATCGAAGGTATCGACGCGGCTATTGCCCTACATATTGCCAGCACGCTGCCGAGCGGCAAGATCATGATCAAAAGTGGTTATGCTGGCGCAGCGAGTGATCGCTTTGAGGCGCGCATCATGGGGCGTGGTGGCCACGCTGCCTATCCGCATGAGACAGTCGATCCGATCTTTGTGCTAGCTCAGGTGCTCAATGCGATTCATGGGGTACGTGCCCGGCGAGTTGATCCGACTAAGGGCGCGGTCATCACCGTCGGCATGGTTCATGCAGGAGATGCGGCCAACGTGATCCCCAACGAGGTCGCCATTCAAGGCACGATCCGCAGTTTTGAGCCCGAAATCCGTGAGCAGTTGTGGGCGGACCTTGAGCAGGCGATGGGCGTGGCGCGGGCCTTCGGCGGCGATTATGAGTTAATTATCCACAAAGGCTATCCGGCCTTGCATAACGATCACGCTGTGGCAGAATTAATCGAGCAGGTCGCCGTGGATGTCGGCGGTGAGGACGTACTGCTGCCCCCGGTCGCTGGGATGGGTGGCGAGGATTTTGCTTACATGATTGAGGCGGCGCCTGGCGCAATGTTTATGTTAGGTGCCAAACTGGATGAGCTGTCTCGCCCGCACCATAATCCGGTGTTCGATGTTGATGAGGGCAGCTTTGCGCTTGGCGCGGCTGTCCTGGCCGAGACGGCGGTCCGCTTGCTGAAGCAGCACGCCTAAACTGCGGAGACATAAGAGCATTCGATGATCGCAATTATCGACTATGGCGCAGGTAATCTGCGGAGTGTGGCCAATGCCTTCCGCTCGCTAGGGGCAAACATCGCTTGTATCGATCAGCCAGAGACCTTGGCGCAGGCTGACAAGGTGGTGCTGCCAGGTGTTGGTGCCTTTGGGGCAGGCATGGAGGCGCTTCGCTCCGCCGGGTTTGTCGAGCCGCTGCGCGAGGTGGCCAAGCAAGGCAAGCCCTTGCTTGGCATTTGCCTGGGCTTACAGTACCTTTTCGAGTCGAGTAACGAAATGGGCCATCATGAGGGGCTGGGCCTGCTCAAAGGGACCGTCACGCGTTTTCCCGATGGCGAACTGAAGGTGCCGCACATCGGTTGGAACCAACTTGATCAGGTGCGCGAGCATCGTCTGCTCGCTGGGCTACCGAATGATCCCTATGCCTATTTTGTCCATTCCTACTACGTGGAACCAGCCGACCCAGCCGATGTGATTGCCACTACTGACTACGGAATACCCTTTGTCTCGGTGGCGGGCCGCGACAACATCATAGGCATCCAATGCCATCCAGAGAAGAGCCAATCGGTTGGCTTGCGCTTTTTGAATAATTTCCTGGCCTGGTGACGAACCATGATCATCTACCCTGCCGTTGACATTCGCGACGGGCGTGTTGTGCGCCTGGTTCAAGGCGACCCCAATCAGCAGACGGTGCACAGCGATAACCCCTTGCAAACTGCGCAACGTTGGCGCGCAGCAGGTGCAGATTGGCTGCATATCGTCAATCTGGATGGTGCCTTTGGCGAAGGCGGCTTTGACTTCGATTTGCTGCGCCAGATCAAAGCGCTGGAGGTTTCGATCCAGTTTGGGGGTGGACTGCGTTCGTTCGATGCGATCGACGCGGTCCTCTCGGCCGGGGCTGATCGTGTGGTCCTGGGGACCCTGTTGGTCCAACAGCCAGAGCTTGCCGCCGAAGCTATCGAGCGTTTTGGCGCCGAGCGGATCGCGGTTGCCCTGGATGCGAGGGGGGGCAAGGTGGCCATTCACGGCTGGCAGCAAGCCACCGAATGGACCCCCATCGACTTGGGCCGCCATTTCGCCGCGGCAGGAGTGCGTTATGCGCTCTACACCGACATCTTGCGTGACGGCCTGTTGAAAGGCGTCAATGTCGAGGCGACGGCTCGCCTGGCCGCTGAGACAGGCCTATCTGTGATTGCTTCTGGCGGCGTCTCGACTTTACAAGACCTCAAGGCGCTGCGGACATGCTCAGGAAAGGTGCATGGTGCCGTGATTGGCAAGGCGCTCTATGCTGGGGCTATTCAACTTAACGACGCCCTGCGCATCGCAGAATAGGGCTATGACAGACCCCAGCCTCTACCAACGTCCGGTTGAACTGGCCCAAAAGTTGATCCGCTTCAATACCAGCAATCCGCCTGGCAACGAAGGCGAGTGTATTGCCTTTATTGCCGACCTCCTGGCCAGCGTTGGTATCGAAAGCCAGATCTACGGCAAGGACCCCGAGCGCCCCAATCTAGTCGCACGTATCGCCGGGCGTGGCCAGGCTGCGCCACTCATGCTCTACGGTCATGTCGATGTGGTCACCACCACCGATCAGCCTTGGCAGCATGATCCCTTTGGCGGCCAGCTCATTGATGGCTATGTCTGGGGACGCGGCGCTTTGGATATGAAGGGCGAAGTTGCGATGTTCTTGGCGGCCTTCATACGCGCTCATGTCGAGCAAGCCAGCTTGCCGGGTGATGTCATCCTGTGCATATTGAGTGATGAAGAAGCTGGGAGTGAGTACGGTGCTGGGTATCTGGTTGAAGAGTATCCCAATCTTTTCGATGGTGTCAGATATGCTCTTGGGGAGTTTGGGGGATTCAGCTTCTATCTAAATGGCAAACGCTTCTACCCAATCATGGTGGCGGAAAAGCAGCATTGTTGGATGCGTCTTCGTGTGACTGGCCCCGCCAGGCACGCATCGATTCCATTACGAGGTGGCGCAATGGAACGGCTCAGCCAGGTGCTCGCTGACTTGACCACTAAACGACTTCCGATCCATGTGACGCCCGTTGCGCGGCTGATGATCGAGGCACTGGCCAGAGAACTAGGCGGCCTGCAAGGGTTAGCGCTGCACCAACTTCTCAATCCTACACTGGCCCAAGCGCTGCTCAACCTGTTAAGTGAGAGTCAACGCCGCATCTTTGAGCCACTCTTGCGCAATACGGCGACCCCGACGATTCTGCACAGCGGCGAGTTGATCAACGTGCTGCCTTCTGAAGTGCGCCTGGAACTCGACTGTCGCCTGCTGCCTGGTATGACACTTGATGAATTCATGGCGGAACTGCGTGAGTTGATTGGCGGGGAAGTCGAGATCAAGGTAGGGCGCTTCCAGCCCGGACCACCCGAAGCGGACATGGCACTATACGATACACTGGCCAGTCTACTGCGTGAGGCAGACCCGGAAGGCATTCCGATCCCTTTGATGCTGCCGGGTGTCACAGATGGGCGTATCTTCTCGCGTTTGGGAATCCAAACCTACGGCTTCACACCCTTGAAATTGCCCCCCAACTTCGACTTTATCGCGACAATACACGCACCGGATGAGCGTGTTCCGGCTGAAGCCATTGAATTTGGCAGCAGCGTGTTGTATAACGCACTTCAACGCTTTAAGTGAGGTGGACGAAACCTATGGCGGTTGCCAAACGTATTATTCCCTGCCTGGATGTCCATGATGGACGAGTGGTCAAAGGGGTGAATTTTGTCAATCTGCGTGACGCTGGCGATCCAGTAGAGCATGCGCGTGCTTATGATGCCGAAGGGGCCGACGAGTTAGTCTTCCTCGACATTACGGCGACGCATGAAGGACGCGAGACGATGCTGGATGTGGTCGCTCGGGTAGCTGATGCGATTTTCATTCCTTTCTCGGTTGGAGGTGGGTTGCGCTCTATCGATGATATGCGGCAAACCCTGTTGGCTGGGGCCGACAAAGTATCGATCAACAGCGCGGCGGTGCGCCGCCCGGAGCTGATCAGCGAAGGAGCGGAACGTTTCGGGGCGCAGTGTGTAATCGTGGCGATTGATGCGAAGTGGACTGGCGAGATATGGGAAGTGATGATTAGCGGTGGGCGAACCTCAACCGGGTTGGATGCGGTTGAATGGGCCCAAGAGGTCGAGCGGCGGGGCGCAGGCGAGATTTTGCTGACCAGCATGGATCGCGATGGAACCAAATCTGGCTATGACATTCCCCTCACAAAGGCCATCAGCGAGGCAGTGAATATTCCGGTGATTGCCTCTGGTGGAGCCGGTAAGCAGGATGACTTCCGCGAAGCACTGACCGCTGGCCAGGCCAGTGCGGCCCTGGCGGCCAGCCTATTCCACTTCAAGGAGTTGGGCATCGGTGAATTGAAGCGCTATCTTCTAGATCAGGGTGTGCCCGTCCGACCGAAACAGGAGGTGCCGCTTGAGTGATGTACCCACTATGGGCCAGCAGGTGCCGATTGCTTTCAACGACCAGGGATTGGTGCCTTGTATTGTCCAGGATGCTGTCACCCAGCAGGTGCTCATGATGGCCTGGATGAACCAGGAGGCGCTCACTCGAACCGTTCAGAGCGGCGAGGCCGTTTTCTGGAGCCGAAGCCGCCAGGCACTTTGGCATAAGGGTGCAACCAGTGGCAACACT
>JAADYZ010000427.1 GCA_010092775.1 Chloroflexota bacterium | reverse complement strand
GCGTATCCTATCGGCGCAATTTGATCACCCTGGGTGCGATGGCCAACTATCATACGATCGCTCGTGATTTGAAAGATGCCGCAGGAGGCGTCTTGGCGGTTGCTGCCCGACAGATGTGGGGGCAAACGCTGCGTAACACTGCAACCGTCGGCGGCTCCCTGGCTAGTGGCGATGTCCACAGCCCGATCAGTGTTGCCCTCACCGCGCTGAAGGCACGCGTCAAAGTCTTCTGGCAGGCGGGAGAGATGTATTTCTGGCAAGACTTGGCCAAAGAAATCCGCTTGCGTGGCCTGAAGCAGAAGATCATTACGGTGATCACAGCCAGCCTCCCAGCGGAAGAGATCGGCGCTGCATACGAGCATGTGGTCCGCACACCAGGAGATCGCCCTATTGTCTGTGCCGTCAGCACCGCCTGTCGGGTAGGCATCGATCAAGTGTTGATTTCGATCGCGCTAGGTGGCGTCTTGCGTGATCTGATCGTGGTGCGCGAGACCGTCCCTGAAGACGAACTGACTGACGCCGTACCTGAGATTATTGCGTCGTTGATCGGCAGCCGTATTCCAGTGGCCTCCTTCATCGACAACGCTCAAGGCAGTGCAGACTACCGTCGGCAGGTAGCGCCGCGTTTAGCCGAACGGGCTCTTCAATCGGCCTTCGCCCAGATTGGTATTAGCCCCTAAGGTCGAAAGCAATTATGGGGAAATCGGAGCGTCTCTCCTATACTTAAAGACGGATGGTCAACATGGCATTCTCTGGAGGGACGCGGACTAATGCAGATCAAATGTTGGCTGAATGACCAACCCGTCACGCTGGACGTTCAGGCCAATCAAACGCTGTTGGCCGCCTTGCGCGCCCATGGGTTGACTGGGCCAAAAGAGGGCTGTGGACAGGGCGCCTGTGGCGCCTGCACCGTATTGATTGATGGTGAAGCCGTCACAAGCTGTATGATGCTGGCCCCCCAAGCCGACGGGCGTTTGATCGCAACTGTGGAGTCCTTAAGCACAGGCGATGAACTGCACCCACTGCAACAAGCGGCGATCGAAACAGGTGCCAGCCAGTGTGATTTCTGCACCCCCAGCATGTTGATCACAGCAAAGTCCCTACTTGACGCCGAACCAGAGCCAAGCGATGAGCAAATCCGCGACCGTCTGAGCGGGGTCTTGTGTGCCTGTGGATCATACGATCAGTTTGTAGAGGCCGTTCTGTGGGCTGCGGCCACGCTGCGCGATGCGTCCCCCGGTCCCATCCCAGATGCGCTCAGCATCAGCGAGGAGCAGCGAGCCATCGTGACCGGCCAATCCATGATTGTGGGCGAGGCAGCCCCAGAGAATACTTTAACGGCACGCATTCTGTACAGCAGCCACACACACGCGCAAATCACCCGGATTGATGTGAGCAAAGCCGCCGCCTTGGATGGCGTCCACGCGGTGCTGACTCGGCAGGACTTAGCTGGGCCGGTTGAGGGGCTTGATGCACCAGGCCATTTTGATGACACAGTGCGCTACATCGGTGATGTGGTAGCTGCTGTTGCCGCTGAAACGCCTGCACTGGCTGAGCAAGCTATCGACCTGATTGAGGTGGACTACGAACCCAAGATGGTTGCCTTGAGCATCGAGGCAGCCCACAATCCTGATGTAGCCCCCTTGTTTGAAGGTCGCTCCGATAACATCGCCTCACGGGCCAATTTCAGCGATGGCGATACGGTGGGCATTCTGGGGGTTAGCCCTCATGTGATTGAGGCACACTACAGTAGCATCCGCAGTAGGCATACCACCGTCCAGCCGCATACCATTCTGGTCACTCCCCGCGATCCTGGCTTTCTGCTCGAAGCCACTGAACAAGCCGCTCTGATGCCTCAACACCTGCTAAAAGTGTGTGGACATCTCACCCGGGTTAGTGGGCGCCCGGTCAAGCTCACGATGCGGGCTGACAACGACTCCTACACCGAACATGCGCGCTTTCCCCTAGAGATGACCCTGCGACTGGGAGTAAATCGTGATGGCGCTATGCAAGCCATTGCGGCCCAGGCCCGTGCCGACGCTGGATCGGATGATCATCATATTCGCCTGCTCATTGAGCGCCTGCGTCATCAGTTGGTGCATGGCCCTTACCTGTGGCCCGCCCATTCGGTCAGCCTGGAGTCAGTCTACACCAATTTGCCTGCTTCTCGCATTATGGCTGATGCCATCCCGCAGTTTGGTTGGGCCGTTGAAAGCCATCTTGACCACGTTGCCAGAGAACTAGGGATTGACCCTTTCGAGCTGCGCTTGAAGAACGCCCGCCAACCTCAACGCCTGCAACGCTGTTTTGATGAAGCCGCCGCCCTGGCTCAGTGGCCAGAGCGCAGCACATCGCTTGAGTGGAAAACAGACCCAGATCAGCCCACAATGAAAAGGGGGATCGGGCTGGCTGTGGCTGGCTTGGGCGCAGGGTTGGCCGTGACCATCGCTACGGTGAAAGTCGATACAGTGACTGGGCAGCTTGTCGTGACCGACATCGTGCTGGTGGTTGAACCGGGCGCTATAATCACACGCAGACATTATGAGCGACAACTGAATGCCAATTTGTTGCGCTCAGCCGGTTTTGCCGTCAGCGAAGAGATGATCTTTGATGACGCGGGGCGCTTCACCAATCCGGCCTTAGGGCCCTATCGTATCTATCGGGCGGATGATGCCCCCCGACTGCATATTCGCATCTTGGAGGGTGAAGCAGCCAACGGGGCTGCACCTGCCTCACCTGACATCGCCATGATCGGAACAGCGGCTGCTATCGGCAATGCCGTGACACAGGCGACCGGGGTGCGCATCCATCAGCCCCCGCTCTATCCTGAGAAAATCTGGCTGGGGTTGCGATCCTTGGCCAGCACAACGGAAGTCACAGCTTAAAGGCACGGATTATATGGGGCGCATTGCAGACCCCACGCTACGCCAACTGGCTGAGCAGTGGTCACCAACGGTAACTGAGTATCTCAATGAGATGGGCACACACATCTGGCCGCCGAAGAAGGTGCGCCGCTGGCCCTTCGACAAACCAAAAATCGTTCCACGTTTCGATTTGGATGGGCCGATCGCTAAGTCTGGGCGGCTGGGATGGTCAATTTCTCATACGCTGACCCCTTCTGCCTTCACCGCTGAAGGCACCCTGACAGAGGGGAAACGTGCCTATTGGATCGTTTGGCTGCATGTAAAGCCAACGCCAGTGTTCGAGGTAGTCGCCGCCCAAAGCCAGCAGAACATTCCAGCGCAGGCCGATGCACTGAAAGAGGCGCTCAGAATTGCACGTAAGAGCGGACCCGTTGAGCAAACCTTTTACGGCAACAAAGGCCCTTTCAATCATGTGGCAGTGCAGTAACCCATGAGCGATGAACGAGCGATCTACCAGGCCCTGCTCCATGCTAAGGACTCGGATGAGCCGGTCCTCCTGGCTACCATCGTCCGCGGCCGGGGCTCGATCCCACGTAAAGCGGGTGCAAAAATGCTCGTTTATGGCGACGGTCGGATCCTTGGCACGATTGGGGGTGGCGAACTTGAAGCCCGGGTGATTGAAGCTGCACCCGCCTTGTTGGAATCGGGCACAGCGAAGATGATGCACGTTGACCTCGTTGATCCGGCTGAAGGGGATGCAGGGGTTTGCGGCGGTGAGGTCGAAGTCTTCCTGGAGCCACAGCTTCCCCCGCCTAGTATCCTAGTCATTGGTTGCGGCCATGTCGGTCAAGCCTTGGCCGATCTTGCGCACTGGGTTGGATTCCGCGTCATCGTGAGCGATGATCGCGCCGATTTGTGCAATCCAGACGTAATCCCACAGGCTGATCGCTACATTGTCGCTGCGCCAGACGATGTGACAACCCATCTCCGGATTCACAGGCGGACGATGATCGCAGCGGTAACACGCAATATGAATGTCGATCTGGCTCTGCTGCCCCGCTTGATGGAAACCGAAGCCGCCTACATCGGTGTGATTGGCAGCCGCCGACGCTGGGCGGTGACAGCTCAAGCACTGCGCGAACGGGGGCTGGCCGAGCGAGAACTGGCCCGTATCCATGCCCCGATTGGGTTAGAATTAAACGCGGAGACTCCACGCGAGATCGCCGTCAGCATCATCGCAGAAATGATGGCCACGCTGAACAAGTCCAGCGCGGAAAGCATGCAATGGCTTGGAGCGGCACAATCCGCTTAGGAACGAGGACGCTATGTGGGAAACCTACTACACGCCGAAATCCTTAGATGAGGCCCTGACTATCCTGGCCGATTACCAAGAGAGTGCACGGATCATTGCTGGGGGCACCGATCTCCTGCTGGAGATGAAAGCCCACAAACGTCCAGGGATGCGCGCTCTGATCGACATCTCGCGCATCCCTGGCCTGGATGAAATCAGGCAGGATGATACGGGTCGGGTTCACCTTGGGCCGATGGTCACCCACGCCGATGTGGTCGCTTCCCCCTTCTTGGGGCAGCGGGCCTTACCTCTGGCTCAAGCGGCCTGGTGGCAGGGCAGCCCACAGATTCGCAATCGGGCAACGGTGGCGGGCAACCTCATTACTGCCTCGCCTTCGGGGGACACAATCGCTCCATTAATCGCCTTGGAGGCGCACGTCACCCTGCGCAGCCTGGAGCAGGAGCGTACCATTCCCCTAGAGACCTTCTACGTCAGCGCCCGTGAGACGATCTTGCGCCCTGATGAGATGCTGGTCGATGTGAGCTTCCGCCCTTTGGATGTCCCCAGCGAACGGGGTGCGTTCGTCAAGTTAGGCTTACGGCGCACCCACGCCATTTCGATCGTCAACGCAGCGGCAGTTATTCGTTTTCGCGGGAACATCGTGATGAAGTCTCGCATCGCTCTGGGCGGTATCGCTCCAACGGTTGTGACCATGCCGGATGCGGAGCGCTCTTTGGCTGGCAAGACCTTCACGCGCGAGGCCCTTAGTCAGGCTGCTGACCTGACCACCCAAGTGGTGCAGCCCATCGATGATGTTCGTGCAAGCGCCAATTATCGACGCGAGATGGCTCGCACGCTTACCAAGCGCGTGCTGCGCCAACTGCGTGAGCGCTCCGAGTTTGACGAATACCCGGTGGAGCCGGTCTTCCTATCGACGAAGTATGCTGATGAAGCAGCGCCGGCAGGGATTGACAGCGTTCAGCACAGCAGTGGAGATGTCATCCAACTAACCTTGAATGGCAAGCCAAGGGAAGTCAAAGATGTCAGCCACAAGATGCTGTTGCATGTCATTCGGGATGAATTAGGCTTGACCGGCACCAAACCAGGCTGCGGAGAGGGCGAATGTGGCGCGTGTACTGTATTCTTAGATGGTAGTGCAGTGATGTCCTGCCTTGTTCCGGCCCCACGCGCGCATCAGGCGGAAGTGGTGACGATTGAGGGTTTGGCCCAGAACGGTAAGCTGCATCCGGTGCAGCAAGCCTTCATTGAGCGCGGCGCCGTCCAATGCGGATACTGCACACCAGGCTTTGTGATGGCCGGTGCCAAGCTGTTGGATGAGAATCCGAACCCCTCACTGTGGGCTATTCGTCAAAGCCTCACTGGCAACTTGTGTCGCTGTACTGGGTATTATCGTATAGTAGATGCGCTGGAACGTGCCACAGAGCTGCAAAATGAGTCGTAGAATGATTGGAAAGGGGTATTGACCATGTCGAATGTTGTTATACGCGAAGATAAGAAAATCAATCCACTTGCCCCAGCTATTGGCTTTGTCGTTATGCTTGGGATCGGAGCAGTCGCCTGGATTGTCTCTCCAGATATTGTGTTCTGGATGGCAACCACTGAGTTCGCTCTCGGTGGCGGCCTGATGCGGGTACTCCCCATTAACTTCCCGGCGAGTTGGCCGGTTTTCGTCCCGCGCTTGATCGTTAGTTTGCTAATGTTCCTGGTCTTCTCCACCATCCTGTGGACGGTTGTCTTTATGATCATGCCGAGTCGCAATGCGAAAGACGAGGATACAAAAGAAGTCATCAAAGAATTCCAGCAGCGCCAGAAGAAAAGAAGACGCCGTTAATGGAACGTACAGTCCCAAAGACCGAAAGCGACCAGATCGAGCTGTACTCGCGCACCTACTATTCGTTGTTGCGCAGCACCGGTGAGATCGCGATTGACGCCCTGGTTGAAACGCACACCAACATGGATTCACTGCTGCATGTTCACGCAGCGGATCCTTTTCCGGATGTCGCAGCGTTCAGCTATACCACTCTGCGTTTTCCATCTTGCATCATCCACACACGCCTTGTCGTTTTGGGACAGCGCAGTACCGTGTTCGAAAGCCACGGCTTCCCCGTTACGGAGTGGCAGCCGGTGGCAGCGCGCGCCCGGCGCCGTCGTGCTCGCTTCGATGGCGTTGAAACCCTAGGCCTGTATATCGCCAGTCGCTCAGACATTGATGATATCATTCCCTCACTGACAGCCTACCAGATTGAGTGGAACAAGCTGCACGCCTCCCTCGCCCATGCTCAGTATCACCGAAAATTGGCCGAGTGGCCCGACGACCATGAGTTGACCGCGGAGCAGTGTCGTGAGATCGCCGACATTCTTAGCCTGACGCCTGAGGCCTTCAAGCAGCTCTGCGGTGTGTGGGGAGATCAGGTAGTACCCAGCCTGCGCTGTATTGCTGAGCGCCCCAAGCGCTTTGCCCTTCAACTCCTGGCGGGGTCTCTGGTCGATTATCAGAAGGCTACTCGTCATTGGTGGCTCAACATCCGATCGGAGACGCCGCATCTCAGCTACGCGGAACGCCGTGTTTACTTTGTGAGCAGCAACTCCCATAGCATTGTCAATCTATGGACTGGCCACGCCCTTCGTCAGAAAGAGGCCCTGCTCGACTATAACGATCAGCATCACTTGCTGACGGAGGCCGAGCAGCGTGAGGCGGAAAACAGCCTCTACTATCTTCTGAACAAATATGAACAATCGGAGCAGGGACCAGGAGATGGGCCGCGCCTCGATGCGGAGCAATCAGTAGGTGTGCAGCGCGTCACTAGCGTGAATAGCTTCGAGCTAGACGCCCAAATCATCGAGATCAGCAAGCTTCGCCCAGACTGGCTAGACCCTCGTTTGCAGGTTCCAGGCTATGAACAACTCTACAACAGCGACGCGTTGATCATCAATGTAGACTATCCGCTTGGCATGGCGGCCTACGACATCCTGACACGGGTAGCAGAGAACGTCGGTGAACTATGCGGCGTTTATATCTTAGGTAAAGCGGCCACCTTGAATGCCCGTGTTGGGGACATCATGATCCCGGCGGTGGTCCACGATGAGCATTCCAAGAACACCTACCTGTTTAACAATGCCTTCGAAGCCGCTGATGTCTCCCGATATCTGATGTTCACGACCGTGTTGGACAATCAAAAAGCGGTGACAGTAACGGGCACGTTCTTGCAGAATGCGCGTTACATGGGGGTCTTCTATCGTGAGGGTTACACAGACATTGAAATGGAAGCAGGGCCTTACCTTTCAGCGGTCTACGAACTGATCCGGCCCAAGCGCCATCCTTACAATGAAATCGTATCCCTGCACCCGGTAAAATTTGACGTGGGGATTATCCATTACGCATCCGATAAACCCCTGAGTGATGGCAACAATCTCGGCTCCAAGAGTCTATCTTTAACCGGAGTAGAACCGACTTATGCAGCTTCGGTGGCTATTCTGAAGCGCATCATCAGCCACGAGATCGCCCATGTCCAGCAGCGCAGTTCGGCGCTCGTAACCTGAAACGAAGGCGACCTATGATCGGACTAGACATTCCGCGCATCGACGCTGAGAGCAAAGTTACTGGAGAGGCCCTCTATCCCGGTGACTTGAACGCGGACGACATGCTGCATATGAAAATCCTGTGGGCCGATCGCCCACATGCGCGTGTTGTCTCCATTGACACCAGCGAGGCCATAGCGCATCCCGGCGTTGTAGCCGTATTCACCGCAGCCGACGTCCCCAACAATGAATACGGGCTGGTCATGCCCGATCAACCTGTGCTGTGCGGCCCTGGCAGCAGCAAACAAGATGCTGACATTGTGCGCACCACAATGGACCAAATCGCTGTGATTGTAGCGGAGACTGTCGAAGCAGCTAGCGCCGCGCGCGATTTGATTAAAGTCAGGTATGATAATCTGCCTGGCGTGTTCGATCCTTTCGAAGCGATGAGCGAGGGCGCCCCGCAACTGCATCGCAATACACCGAACAATATTCTCGCACACTATCGGGTGCAGCAAGGCGACATGGAAGCCGCCTGGGCCGAAGCTGAGGTCGTTGTAGAAGGCACCTATCACACCACCTGGCAAGAACATGCTTATCTTCAGCCCGAAGCGGGGCTTTCCTATGTGGATGATGAAGGCCGGGTGACAGTCGTGGTGGCTGGGCAAGATGCCCATGAGGACCTCCATCAGATTTGCCATGCGCTTGAACTCCCAGCGGAGCAGGTCCGTGTGCGCTATGCAGCGGTGGGCGTTGCTTTCGGCGGTCGCGAGGATATGTCAGTACAGATCGTTTTGGCGCTGGCAACGCACAAGCTGCGCCGCCCCGTCAAGATCGTGTGGAGCCGTGAGGAATCGACCCGCTACCATCACAAACGCCATCCAATCACTGTCAAGACGCGATGGGGAGCTCGCCGTGACGGCAGCATCATAGCGGTGGAGGCGGAAGTCGTCGGTGATGCGGGCGCTTATGCTTACACCTCCACCAAGGTGCTGGCCAACGCCACTTTGATGGTCACCGGGCCCTACCGCATTCCAAATGTTCAGGTCGATACCTACACCGTTTACACCAACAATCTGCCCGCTGGGGCCTTTCGCGGATTTGGCGGCCCGCAAGGTGCCTTCGCCGCAGAAACCCAGATCAATAGGCTAGCAGTTCAATTGGCGATGGACCCCGTTGACCTGCGCCTGAAAAATGTTCTCCAGGAAAACGACCTGCTGAGCGTGGGCACCCCCCTTCCAGCGGGAATCAACATTGGCAGCGTGATCGAGGCTTGCGCTCTCAACAGCGGCTGGCAGAATGTCAGCGGTCAATGGCGCCGCCGCATCAACTACACGCTGCTGCTCACCTCAACGCGACGCCGAGGCGTTGGTTTTGCGGTCGGCTACAAAAATGTAGGCT
>JAADYZ010000063.1 GCA_010092775.1 Chloroflexota bacterium | reverse complement strand
GCCCCGAAGAAATCAGCAGTTGGGATAACACCCTGGCGGGCAATGATCTAGATTGCCATATATGGGCGACACCAGAAGGCGATGACCTACTCGGTGAGATTGATATCATTGCCCAGGCGGCCAATACGCCGGGCGTCGAGTCGTTGATTCTTGATGTGCGCCCGTTTGATGGCCGCGACTATTGGCGTGGAAGTCGCAGCGATGTGATTACCTTCATGGGTGGCCTACGCGAAGAAGTGGGCTATAAGCTGCACATCGGCCTAAGCGTTGACCCACGTGGTACACAGTACAGCGCTATCCATCCTGAAGCTTGGCGAGCCTATGTCAACAGTCTCCACCCCCAAATCTATTGGGAGCAGATGGACACCGATCCGATCCAACTACTGACGGAAGCCTATACTGTGTGGGGCCGCTACGGCCTGCCCATCTTCCCAGCGCTGCAAGGCTACGCCACCAGCGCCACCAGCATTGCGGTTGCACAAGATGTGGCCCGCAGCGTGCGCGGTGCGACCGGCTTGTCGTATTATCGGCTCGGCGCGATCGGGCCACTGCATTTCCCAGTGATCAATGAGGAATTCGTCGCCGAAGAAATCGGACCCGATAATGTCTACCGGCGCTACGGCTGGGAGCAAATCGTCACGCCAGATGACCCCGCCTTCCGTTCTGGCACGCATAGCGGGGCATCGGTCAATCAGCTCCTCAAGAAGGTTCCCAGCGTGCGTGGTCACAGCTATCGGGTCGCTGGCACGCGTGACCTCAATGACAGCGTCTGGGCCCATTGGACGCCCACCCTACCAGAAGCTGGCATCTACGAAGTCTCCGTGTTCATCCCAAACCAGGGCTCAACCACTCGCAGCGCTCAATACCACATTCACGGCGTGGGGGAGGGCGGTTCCGAACTGTTGGTCAAGCTCAACCAATCGCTTTACACCGATCAGTGGGTGCCGCTGGTGGTTTATGAGATTGGGCGCGGCGTGCGCAGTGGGCGGGTCAATCTAACCGACCTGACCGGCGAAGCGGATCGCGAAGTGGCCTTCAGTGCGGTGCGCTGGCGGCAGGTGATCGAGCAGACGCCGGCGGAAGCGCTGCCGCCGCGCATCGGCTTCGACTCGCCAGTTGGTACGCCGCAGGAACGCCTGAACTCAGACGTATGGCCGGGCGATTGGTTCGACGCGACCGGCTACGCAACTTACTACACGACCATCGGTGCGTCCTATCATACTGGTGTTGATCTGAATAATAACGGCCCATACTGGGATGCTGATCGCGATGCCCCCGTACACGCGTCCGCTGATGGGGTGGTGACCTTTTCCGGCAATTTGCAGGGCACCTGGGGTTGGGTGATCGTCATTCGCCATGATCCGCTGCCAGATGGCAGCATCGCCTGGACGCGCTACGCGCATCTCAACAGCCCAGATGTGCGCGAGGGTGAACGTGTCGAGCTTGGGCAACAAATCGCTCGCATTGGCAACGCGTATGGCAAGCTCGCTTTCCATCTGCACTTCGACATTGCCAAGACCGACATCTTGGAGCGCTATCCTGGTCACTGGCCTGGACTGAATCTAGGTGCTGTCTACCAGCACTACTATGATCCGCTGACCTTCATTCGGGAGAATCGCCCGCCAGGGAGAGGCTGAGTGGGAGCTTCGAGCGGACAGCCCTCGGCTCTAAGTAAATTGTCTACTCGGTCCTCGTTAACCGTTCAGCGCTAGCTGGCAACAAAATCCAAGGTCATCAGATTGAGGTTGCAGTCGGGGATGGCCTGGGCAACCACGACATCGCTGTAGAGGATGGCCCCGCTGGAGTCAACCAGTTGGACCTTATAGGTAAGGGTACTGACGTTGTCCATCACATCGACGGAATAGAAGCCGCCGCCGTCGGTCAGCAGCGCGTTATCCCAACTCCCATCGTCCGCCCAGACATGCACCGTCAGGCTACCGACGCCGTTCCCGGCGAGGTCTCGCACTGTCCCCTGGATGGTCGTGCGGTCACAGCCATTTGGATTGGCGCTGTAAGCCACCGCATCCCCCACGAGCTGGTAGCGAATCTCAACAGTGCGGGTGGCTGCGACTGGCAAGGATGAGGTGGGATTCGCCGCCGGTACGCCAGGGACAACACCGACCGCCTGGCAGCCAACAAGCGCACCAGTTAATAGGCCAAACTTCAAGAAGGAGCGCCGAGGCGTTTGGGACTTGTTCAAAGCATGTTCTTTCGCTGTCATCACATCGACACCTAAGGTACCAACAACCTGAGATTTGTGCTATGCGCTCTCCAACGCTTCTTAGACGGGTGATAAACGCCTGCCCTTGCTAAACTCTAGCGTGCAACCTGGCACGCTTTGCCACGTAAAACTCAATGACAGGTCCACATGATCTGTCCAATCTCGTAACATTTTGGGTTCACTCAAGGAAAAACGATGCGGATTATTGTACACACCGGCAAGGGGGGCGTCGGCAAAACCAGCGTATCAGCCGCTACTGCCCTGAAGGCCGCCGATCTGGGTTACCGCTCACTGGTCGTCAGCACTGACAACGCGCACTCGCTGGGCGATGCCCTACAACAAGACTTGGGTCCAGAGCCCGTCCGGGTGACCGACAATCTGGATGCACAAGAATTGGACGTCAACTACTCGATCGACAAATACTGGGGCAAGTTCCAGAAATTCATGATGGGCATCTTCTTTCGCAGCGGCTCGGCCGACGTTATTGCGGAAGAAGTAACGATCCTGCCGGGCCTGGAAGAGGGCGCCAGTCTATTGTGGCTGAACGAATACGCCGAAACCGAAAAATACGACGTGATCGTCATTGACGCAGCCCCCACCGCCGAAACGCTGCGCCTGCTCAGCCTGCCGGATGTCGCACGCTGGTGGGTGGAACGCTTCCTCCCCTGGGGACGCACCGTCGCCCGCATCGGCGATCTGGTCAGCAGCCCCTTCCGCGGTGGCGGTGACGATACAGAGTCCGTCCGCATGAGCGAAGCTTATGAAACCATCCAGAAACTATTCGACACGCTGGATGATGTGCGGGCCATGCTGGCTGATCGCGAGATTTCGACAATGCGGCTGGTGGTCAACGCAGAGCGCATGGTGATCAAAGAAACCCAGCGGACATACACCTATTTGAGTCTCTACGGCTACCCAGTCGATGCGGTGATTGCGAACCGCATCTTGCCCGATACGGTATCTGACCCCTATTTTCAGGCCTGGAAAGATTCGCAGAAGCAGCACATGCAGCTCATCCACGAAGTGTTCGACCCGCTGCCCTTGAAGACCGCGCCGCTCTTCCCCAACGAAATGGGCGGGCTCGACTTACTTCGCCGGATGGCCAATGAAATCTATGGCGATGACGATCCAACCGAGCACTTCTTCACCGGCCCCAATCAAACTCTGGATCAGGAAGAGGACGGGACCTATGTAATGACCCTCCCGCTGCCCCTGGCTGATAAATCCAAGCTAGATTTGTATCGCTCATCAGATGAACTAACCTTGTTGGTCGGCAATTACAAACGCAACATTGTGCTGCCGCGCACAGTCTGGCATCGCGAGTTGGAGTCGGCTAAGATGGACAGCGGTCTGCTGGTGCTGCGTTTTGCAGCGACTGAGAGTTGACCTTAGGATGAGGAGATTTCCATGAAACGCCACATCATTTTGATTGCCGTTCTAGCGGTGAGTGCGCTTCTGCTGAGTGCCTGTGCGACCGAGGACCCACTCACCGCCGAGGATGTGCTGGCGCAAAGCGCGCTTCGCATGAGCGACATTGACACCGTGCAGTTTGCGCTCGAACGTCAGGGGGCGCCGGTTGGCCTAGACCTGGGCGCTGGGACGGTTAACATCCTGGGCGCGGTAGGGTCCTATCAAAGCCCTAATCAGGCTGTAGCGACCATTCGCGTTGAACTGAGCGGGCTGATCAGCGAAGCAGACGTACTGTGGCAGGGTGAGGACATCTTCTTGCAGTTCCCACCGCTGATCCCAGAGTTTACGCCTGTCGAATTGGACGCTACCTTCGACATTGCTCAGCTCTTTGCGCAGGATGTCGGTATCCCCTTTGTGATGACCCAGGCGCTTTCTGAGACAGAGCTGGTGGGCACTGAGGACATCGAAGGCGTGCCAAGTCACCACATCACAGCGCAAGCTGATGGCGAATCGATCGCCGCGCTGGTGGGCGGCGTCTTGAATCCTGGTGACGTCGATCTAGATATCTGGATTGATACGCAGACCTTCGAAGTGGTCCGACTGCTCATCACAGAAGCAGACGAAAGCACCTGGACCGTTGATTTGTTTAGCTATGATGACGCGGTTGAGATTCCGACCGTACCCTAACTTCTGCCCATGACTGAATACATCGACATCGACATCGAACCCTCTGACCATCCTGATGTAATGCAGATGATTAGCAATCTCGACCTCACGCCGAACGGGGAGCGTGAGGTCTATCGTTCGCCACAGGAGGGCGATGAGGGGTCGCCTATCGCGCAAACCCTGTTCATGATTCCCGGATTGGCCGCCCTTGAACTGGAAGGCGATACGCTCACCTTAACGCGCCAACCTGAGGTGGAATGGCACGACCTGATCGAAGATGTGAGCGACGCGCTGCGCGACTTCTTCCTGTGATGGTCGATCGTGGTGTGACTTATCCGATCGACTGTACACGCATCCCGCAGTATAATGGGCTTCCGTCTTGATCCGCCTCCGAGGCGGCCACCACACAGGACACACAACGATGCGCCGTGACTTAGGCGATGGCTTGATCTTGCGCACGGTCCAGTCAACTGAAGACATCGATAAACTCGCTGAGACTCAGCGCGTCGTCTTTGCAGAAGACGACCAACCTGCTGTCCAAATCGCCGCGTGGACCTACGACATGCTTAGCGGCCATCATCCGACGATTGCCTGGGATGATGCGTTTGTGGTGGAAGACACCAGCAACGGCCAGATTGTCTCCAGCCTGATCCTAATCCCGCAGACCTGGTTCTTTGACGGCGTTCCCTTCGGAGTGGGGCGGCCAGAGATTGTCTGCACCCTGCAGGAATACCGACGTAGAGGACTGGTCCGCGCTCAGTTTGAGGCCATGCACCAGCGCTGTGCTGATCTCCATCTACCGGTTCAAGGCATCACTGGCATTGATTACTATTATCGGCAGTTCGGGTATGAATACGCTCTAAGACTGGGTGGCGGCACTGGAATCACCTTTGGCTTCTTGCCGCAGAAGACACCGGAGTCGCGCTTTGAACTCCGTGAATGGACCGAGGCGGATTTGCCCCAGATCATGGCCCTGTATGATCAACATCGGACCGATAAGCTGATCACAGTGGAGCGCTCTGAAACGTATTGGCGCTACATCCTCACCCAACTACAGGTGGACAATTCCAATCGTCGCTGGTTAAGGGTGATCGTGGAGGATGACCATGTGATTGGCTATATCTTGCTTAATCAACGCTTGTACAACCAGAATCGTGTGCAAGGCATTGACCAGTTGGTGTTGACTGGTCCGATCTTTCAAATCATCCCCTGGCTGCTGCCCGCCCTGCGCGATGAAATCGTGTCGTTTCAAACGGAGCACAATCCCTTGCGCATGTACTTTCATGAGCTGTGGGAAGATGATCCGCTCGTGCCCTACTTGACCCAATATCGTCCCTACCACACCGAACCCTATGCTTGGTATATGCGTGTGCCAGACTTGATAGGGTTTCTCAATTCCATGCTTGACCTGTTTCGGAGGCGCCTTGCAGACAATCCGGCTGCGCTTCCAGCTAAGACGGTCTACCTTGACCTCTATC
>JAADYZ010000426.1 GCA_010092775.1 Chloroflexota bacterium | reverse complement strand
TGAGCCAATCCGAAGCTGCGCAGTCGATCTTGAGCTTGCTGAGCCAAAGTAGGTAAGCGCTCTACTCCGATGATCGATCCAACCAGTTGAGCCAATATTGCGGTCTGGTAGCCTGAGCCTACGCCAATTTCCAGCACATGGTCATTTGGGCTGAGAGAGAGTAGCTCGGTCATCACAGCGACCATATAGGGTTGAGAAATGGTCTGATACTGGCCAATCGGCAGGGGTTGATCATCGTAGGCATATTGCCACAAATCAGGCGGCACAAAGAGATGACGCGGAACATCCATAAAGGCGCGCAGAACGGCCTCGCTAGCGATGCCTCGCGCGGCAAGCTGCTCACGAATCATGTTGCGACGGGCAGGGGCAAACGGGTCTTCTTCTTGAGGCTGATCCGACGCTGTTTCGTTCATGGGTCAATGATACCCAATCCAGCGCTGTTGTGGCGGATTAGCTGGCCTTGCGAGACTCGAGCTGAAGATCAACCATGTAAAAAGCTTCTTCAATGCGCTGCACCAGAGCGGAGCGATCTGGGTCTGGGAGGAAAGAGGCATGCGCCGCGTTGACAACATTGCGCTTCAAGTCTTCTAGCGAAAAACCCAGGTGTTCAACTGTAGCCACCAACTCGTCCGTTAAGTTGATGCCGCAGATGGAGGGGTCATCTGTATTGATGGTGGTCATCAAGCCAACTTGATAGAGGTCTAACAGCGGATGCTGCGAAAGGCTGTGCGATACACCCGACTGTACGTTGCTGGTTGGGCAGACCTCAAACGCGATCTGGCGTTCACGAGCGAGGCGCACCATGAAAGAATCCTGGATGATACGGACCCCATGCCCTAGTCGACGTGCACCCAGTAAATCGATCGCTTCGCGCACACTCTCTGGCCCAGCCCATTCCCCGGCGTGGATCGTCACTGCCAGGCCTGCATCACGCGCTTTCTGGAAAATGGACGCAAAGGGACGACCCGGATAGCGATTTTCATCACCGGCTAGGTCGATGCCAACGATTCCGTCGGCCATGCGGTCAATCGCAATATCAAGAAACTGCGCGCCAAGCTCTGGCGGCTCATTACGGTTCATCGACACAATCAGCCGAACGTCCATATCAAAATCGGCACTGCCACGCTGAACCGCGCTGATCACCCAATCGACGACCTCGGGCAATGGATAGTTCTTCTCCCGCGCGAGGGCAATGGGCGTAAAGCGCAGTTCCATGTAGACAATGTTCTCAAGTGCTGCATCAGCGACAGCTTCATACACAACCCGATCAATCACCTCAGGCGAGCGGTAGAAATGACGCAGCGTCTTGAACTTGGAGAGGAAGATGGACGATGCAGGTTCATCGTCCGGCATGATCTGTACATAAGGACGGAAGTCTTCAATATCGTAATAGAAATCAGGATTGCGCATTGGATCGTAACGTGGGAGTTCGATCTTAAACTCTTGAGCGATTGCAGCGAGCGTGCTCAAACGGAGCGAACCCTCAAGATGGCGATGGAGCTCAATCTTTGGGAGTGACTCTATTAGGCGGTATAGCTCCGTATTCGCGTTACTCTCGCGGTAGTCCATTCAATATCCTCAACGAACGACACAGCCGACACAAACCCGTGTCTAATACTATACCGATCATAACAAGGGGCGCTACGCGATGGGTTTGTGAATGGTTAGAATGCTCTTAACCTAGACCAGTTGCGGATCAGTTTGTTCAGACCCACAGCACAAGCCAGGATGTTTCCAGCATTATAGCATTGCTTGTGCTCTACGACATATGATTGCCAAAGCCCAGGCGTTACTCACCATATCCACCTGCACGAAAATGGCGCCCATCTTGTCGTGCAGGGGCGCCCTATGCTTCGACTCATGGGGGAGTCTAACGCCGCCGCCGACGGCGTTTGCGGCTGCGACTGGTATTGCTGGACGCGCTGCTGCGATTGGACGCCGCGGCCTCGGCCATCTGTTCGCGCACTTCATTATAGTGGCAGTCCTTAAACTTCTTGCCACTACCACAAGGGCATAGATCGTTGCGCCCGACGTTGCTCCACATGTCTTTCTCAATCGTCTGCACGACTTGCTTCTTGCCACCGGCCTTTTTCTGAACTTGCTGCTTGACTCGATAACCACTGCGGGCCAGTGCATCAAGGCGAGCCTCTTGCTGCTGCTGACGTTCGACAATCTGGCGATGGCGTGGCAGCTCTGCGAAGAAGCGACGTGCGATCCCTTCCTCAATATCCTGGCGGAAGTTCTCGAACATCTCAAAGGCGCGGCGCTTGAACTGCACCTTTGGGTCGCGCTGCCCAAACGCTTCCAGGCCCGCTGCCTGTCGTAAGTCATCAATTGCGGTCAGATATTGGCGCCATTCGGTGTCCATCACCGATAAGATCAACGCACGCTGGTAGTTGCCGATCTCTTCATCACCGATGCCATAGACCTGAACTTCACGGGTTAAGTTGGCCCCGTTCTGCCCCTGCCGCTCCTCGGCCTTGTGATGAGCAATTTCCAAGAGGGATGAAATCCGCTCCGATAACGCCCCCAGGAGTTCCCCGATTTCCAGCTCATCGAGCACAGCTTCGAAGGCTTCGTCCAGCACCTCAGAAAGCGCGATGTAGAACTCCTGCTGTGTGTCGCTCGGGCTGGCCCCCTTGTTAATCGCCGTAAGCTGATCATGGAAGGCATCTTCAAGCCCCTCACGCAGCGGCTCAATGATCTCGTCTTGCCGCACGTCCGATAGTGCGCTGACGTAGCGCTCAGCGGTGGCCAGGGTTTGCTCAACATATTCGTCCCAACCGAGCACACCACGCTGCCCAAAGGCAGGGTACAAAGGCCAAACGGGCACCGTCCGGTTGATCTCGGCGCGCAGGACGCGCAGATTGTATCCTTCGTCAATCCCCGCCTCAATCAGTTGGGTCAGACGCTCTTCCAGGTCTGTTGCGTCGTCAATCTCCAGAATTTCGGCAACTTCATCTTCATCCAGCGGCGGAAGCAGCGCTCGAACGCGCTGCAACACACCACGCGTGTTGACCTCATTGGTCCCCAAATCGGAGAAGTCTTCGATAACCGGTTGGAGTTCACCCGTCGCCCAATCCCGGTAGCCATCGCCAAGGCGATAAATGACACGCTCCAATGTGCGCATCATGAAGCGCTCAAGTAGTCCGTCGAGTTCTTCGCCTTCACTCTCAAGGATCGCACGGCGCTCATCATAAACCGTCTGCCGCTGGACGTTCACAGCCTCATCATATTCGAAGAGGTTCTTGCGCATATCAAAATAGAAGCCCTCGAACTTCGCTTGCCACTGCTCAATGTTGTTGCTCAGGATATTCGCCGAGA
>JAADYZ010000425.1 GCA_010092775.1 Chloroflexota bacterium | reverse complement strand
GTTGAAAGACCTCCGCATCGACATCTCCGATGGCTACACTCCAGTCAGCGGGTAGCCCAACATAGTTCTGGCGAACCTCATTGGGGGAAATGCGCAGCACCTCGCTGAGGAGGAAAACGAGTTGATCTTCCCAACTATCGCCGATCTGCCCAGGTGTGACGTTGATCTGGACGGCGCCCGCGTTAGCAGTCACCAGTGCCTGGCCATTCCGATCGTAGATGTTGGCGCGTGAGGGCGTCTCAACAGTGAGTTCAAGGGTGTTGTTACGGGACAGCTCAGGCAGGATCATGTTGTGTGCCCACACCACACTCCACAAGCCTGTGTCCTGATTAAAGGTCAGGAACATCTCGAGATTGTCCTTCTCGAAAGTGCTCAGGATGCGTGTGGTGTATTCAACGTCGTAGCTCATGCGGGCGGTCGTGTCGTTTTGAGACAGCGAGTTTTCCGTCACATCCACCCGGATCAAGGTCATCGTAGATGCGTTGCTCGTGTAGATTTCCCGAAACTCCTCCAGGCTATATTCGGCTTGGCTGGTTGGGGAGAGCAACGAATACATACCGGCGTAGTCGCCCATTTCCCAGGCGCTGAGGAAAGCCCGTGCGACGCCATCTGGGTCACCCATATCAACGGGAACGTCCTGAGTTTCATTTGGAGCGGGGCTGGTGTCTGGTAGAGGGGTTGCGGGGGATGGTATCAGGTCGCAGCCAGTGAGCAGGGTCACTGCGACGACTAGACCGATCAGCATTCGCTTCATGAAGGTTCCACCTGAAATATTGCTACCATTGTGATTTTACAACAAACAGGCCGGTTGATTGACACTCACCGGCCCACACTTTGCGCGCCATTATAGCCCGGCCCCTCCTGACCAACAATGGGCATTATCGCCAGCCGTCCAGAAGCGCATCAAGCGAGCGGCTGCTACAATACACGCTATGTCTGATGAAACACGCCGCTCTGAACGCCCTGCTGCCGAGGTAACCCGTCCGCATGAACGTCCGTCGTTCCATGCCATGCCTACCCAGCAGCATCTGCCGCCTGTATTCGATGAACCGCGCATCCGCCCAGAGACGCAGGCCAATCAGCCGACCGACCATATGCCGCCACCCATCGCCCAACCGCTGCCCGTCCCGGCGAAGCCACGCCGTCGCTGGCTGGGTTTGATCGCTAAGGTGGGCTTATTTGCCACGCTGGCCGGGTTGAGCCTGATGGTGCTGGTTGTTCTGGTCTATGTGGTCTTTCCGCCGCCACGCACAAACATTCTGATACTGGGGATCGATGCGCGCGAAGGCCAAGGCACTGCCGTGCGGACCGACACGATCATCCTCACCACGGTTGATCCGGCGCAGCCTTACATTGGGATGTTATCTATCCCGCGCGACTTGTATGTCGAGATTCCCGGCTACGCTCCCGGACGTATCAACACCGCCAACGCGCTAGGGGAGCTGGAATCGCCACCACGTGGACCCCAGTTGACCGCTGAGACGGTCGATGCGACTTTCGGTGTGCCAGTCGACTACACCATTCGCATTGATTTCCAAGGCTTTGTCGATGTCGTCGATGCAGCGGGTGGGGTGACGGTGGTGGTTGAGGAAAGCTTCACCGATTTCGCCTATCCGACTGCAGATGGGGGCACAACGGTCGTCAGTTTTGAGGCGGGCGAACAGGTGTTGGATGGGGAGCGCGCTCTGCAATACGCGCGGGTTCGTCATGACTCCAGCGACTTTGCACGATCCGCTCGGCAGCAGCAGCTCCTAGCAGCGCTCATTCGCGAATTGATGGCCCCACGCAACTGGAGCCGTTGGCCCGCGGTCTATCAAGCACTCCAGGCCAACGCCGATAGCAGCATTTCCGCAGGGCGGCTGATCCTGCTGGCCCCTGCCGCGTTAATCGTCGGGCCGGATCGCATTGATCAGCGGACCCTCAGTTTTGAGATGACGACTGGCGTCCCGAATGAGGCTGGGGCGTCCTATCTACAGCCTCGCTGGGAGATTGTCGGCCCGCTGATTGATGAGATGTTTCACCGCTGATCAATCGTAGAAGAGTGGCGGGCGCGGTTCTGCCGACTCGGTTCGGATGCGATGGCTCAACAGGTTCATATGCTCAACCAGAAGATGTCGTCCCTGGTCAAAGTCCTCGTCGGCGATGGCCTCAGCGATCCGGCGGTGATAATCCCAGACGTGCTGATGATAGTCAAGCGAGACGTACAGGTTTAGGCCGAACGCGCCATAAGCCTCCCAGTAGGCTTCTAGCACGCCTGTCACAAAGGGATTGCCCAAGCGAGAGAAGATCGTCAAGTGGAAGTCGCGGTGTTCCGCGGCAGGGACTTGAATCGGTAGGTGGGCCAGCTTCTTCTGCGCAGCATCGATTACGGTGTGCAGATGATCCACATCAGCGCTTTGTAGCTGCGCCACAGCTTGCCCCCAGAACTGCACTTCAAGCGCATTGCGCATCTGGCGAAACTGCTCAAAATGCTGGCTGTCCTGCGCGATGGCGAATAGGGCGCTCAGGCTGACAGCGGGTGCAAATCGATAGCTCGGGCTGACTCGCATGCCTCGCCCTGGTTTTACATCGATCAGCCCTAAGGCGCGGCCCACTTCAAGTGATTCGCGGACTTTGGGGATGCTCACATCAAGGTCGCGACTGATCTCCTGGATAGTTGGAAGCTGGTCACCAAACGCGTAGTTTCCCTTCAGCACATAGCGGAGTATGGTTGATCTAATAGCGCCCTGACGCAATACGTCCACTCCTTGACTCACAGATTACTCGGTCAGATGATCAGAGGAATCTGATGATCTAAGATGTGTCAGTATACTTTTGCTGCTGCCCTTCGTCAATAGAAAAGGCCCGCCGACTTGGCGGGCCTCGCTCGAACTAGGCCGGTGTGGGATCGACGCCGGGGTGCTCCTCGGCGAAGTTCTCTAGATGGTATTCAGGGGATTTTTCGAAAGCTCCCTTGCAGCCATCACAGCAAAAATAGTAGGTCTTGCCCTCATACTCGGACTGGGACGTCCAGGTGCCGGGTTCAGCCGACATAGCGCATACAACATCGTAAACCATAGTGAGTTCTCCTTAGCTCTTACATCTTCTTCAAACGCAAACGTAGTGAATTGACGCCCAGGCTAATGGAGCTCAAGGCCATGGCCAGAGCGGCTAGCATCGGATGGAGCTGACGCAGGAAGTCTGGTGCCCAGGCAAAGGGATAAAGCACACCTGCCGCAATGGGGATGAGCAAACCATTGTAGCCAAAGGCCCAGAAGAGGTTCTCGCGCACCGTGCGGATGGTATGGCGACTCAGCGTCAGGGCTTCGGGTACACTGCGCAGATCACCGCGTATCAGCGTGACGTCAGCCGCTTCCATCGCGATGTCTGTGCCCGTACCGATCGCGATGCCGACATCGGCTTGGGCCAGCGCGGGCGCGTCGTTGATGCCATCACCGACCATCGCTACGATGTGCCCTTGGTCCTGCAATTGCTTGACGTAAGCGGCCTTGTCGGCGGGCAGCACTTCGGCGAATACCGTATCGACACCTGCTTCAGTGGCAATGGCCTGTGCCGTAGCCTGGTTATCACCGGTGATCATGGCGACGTGTAGGCCCAAGGTGTGTAGGTGGGCAACGGCTTCTTTGCTGCCCTCTTTAATCGCATCAGCAACGGCAATCAACCCGACGGCTTGACCGTCTACGGCCAACCACATCGCGGTCTTGGCTTCGCCTTGGAGCCGCTCAGCTTGTGGTCCTAAGCCGTTCAGATGGACCTGCTGATCCTTCATCAGTTGGAGGTTGCCTAGCACAATCTGCTGATCTGCCACTTGAGCCTGGATACCACGCCCAGGAATACTGCTGAAGCCAGCCGGAGCTAGCAATCGCAGGCCCTGGGTTTCCGCTGCTGTAACGATTGCAGCGCCTAGCGGGTGCTCAGAGCCGGTTTCGGCGGAGGCGGCCAATCGTAGAATATCGTTCTGGTCCAGGCTGGCGCTTGTGCTGACCGCCACATCGGTGACGGTAGGCTGACCTTGGGTCAGTGTGCCTGTTTTGTCGAGCACAATCGCAGTGACTTTATGCGCCAGCTCCAAGGACGCGCTGTTGCGAAAGAGGATGCCCTTCTCAGCACCTTTACCCATGCCCACCATGATGGCCAGGGGGGTGGCCAAGCCCAAGGCGCAGGGGCAAGAGATGATCAGTACAGCAATCATGCGCATCATAGCATCCACAAAAGTGGCTGAGGGTACCAGCCAATTCCAGATCAAAAAGGTGATGGCGGCGAGAACGAGCACAATCGGCACGAACACGGCAGCCACCTGGTCGGCTAGGCGTTGGATGGGTGCTTTGCTGCCCTGAGCTTCTTCCACCAAACGCACGATCTGGGCGAGCGTGGTGTTTCTGCCCACCGCTGTCGCCTCAAAGGTTAGGAGCCCGTTCGCGTTGATGGTTGCCCCGATGACTTCATCACCGATGGTCTTCTCGACCGGTAAGCTTTCGCCAGTAATCATCGACTCATCGACTGCCGAGTGACCATCAATAACGATGCCGTCAACGGCGATCTTCTCGCCTGGGCGCACGATGATCTGATCACCGACAACAACCTGGGTCACCGGAAGATCGACCGCCTCACCATCACGTAGGACACGAGCCGTTTTGGCCCGCAAGTCCATCAGTTTGCGGATCGCATCACCTGTCCGTCCACGTGCCTGGGCTTCAAGCAGCTTGCCCGTCACGATTAAAGTGACAATCACCGCAGAAGTCTCGAAGTAGACATGGCCTAGCGGTGGTAAACCGAGCAGCACCACGAGAGTCACAACGACCGAATAGATGTACGCAACGCTTGACCCCAGCGCGATCAGCACATCCATGTTGGCCGCACCATTGCGCAGGGCATTGTAGCTACCCTGGTAGTATTGCCAGCCAACATAGAACTGCACTGGTGTAGCCAATGCCCAGAAGAGCACATTGACCCAGGGAGCGTGCGCCCACTCGCCCCACAAAGCAAGGTCGCGGCCCATACTCAGAACAAACAGGGGTATGGTGAATATTGCGCCAACCAGCAGTAGGTGCGTCTGACGATCGATCTCTGCCTGACGAGCAGTGCGTTCAGCGTTTTCCAGTTCTTCTTCGCTCTCAGCCTGAACGACACCATAGCCGATCAGCTCAACTCGATCAATCATATCGCGCTGGCTAATCTCGCCCGGAATGTAGGTGATATTGGCCTTGTGCGTGGATAGATTAACCTGTACATCAGCTACACCAGGCAGCTTGCGCAGTCCTTTTTCGACGGTAGCCGTGCAGTTGACACAGGTCATGCCGGTGATGGCGAGATCGGTGCTGACGGTGGGAACGTTGTAGCCAATCTTCTCCACCCGTTCGACCAACTGCTGCTGGGAGAGCTTGGATGATTCATAGGTGATACGTGCTTTTGCGGTTGTCAGGTTAACGTCCACGCTTTCTACACCGTCGAGTTTGGATAGGCCCTTCTCAACGGTGGTGGTGCAGTTCACACAAGTCATACCTATGATCGGTAATGTGAGTACTTTTTGTGCCATAAGGGACCTTCCCCTCAATCTGCCATGAGTCGTTTAATATCATCGCTGACCTGAAGCTGATGCAGCTCCGCCATCAGATCAAGTGGTTGTCGTTTAGGATAGTGGCGCTGTGCTTTGTGATGCTTCCAAACATAGGCCAGGCGTAACAGCCAGAGTGCGCCCTCAAGATCATTTGTTTCTCGAATAAAGTAGCTGATCCAGCCCGTGTCTGGAAGTAGATGGTGCAGGGCGGCTTTACCTTCCTGAACAAGCTGCTCTCGGATGGCTTTGCTATACAGAATGTCGACCATGCCATGCCTGTGAACGTGGCCAATCTCGACCCGGTCCAGGTTGAATTCAATGCCGCCATAGCGGTGTGCTGCCAGGGTGACTCCATCCCAAGCGCTGATGGTATCGACCAGGTTACTGAGCCAGGCTGGCCTGTGGGCTATCATTTACAGTTTGCCTCGAACCTCAAACACGTCACGTATTTCGCTCAAGACCCGTTCGCGCTCCTCAAGGTCTTCACCTTCGATTGCTTCGATCACACAGGTATGCATGTGATCGTCCAAAACCTTTAGGCTGATCTTGTTCAGGGCAGCCTGAACGGCCTGAATCTGGTGAATCACATCAATGCAGTATTTGTCTTCATCGACCATTCGGGCGATGCCATTGACATGGCCAGCAACGCTGCGCAAGCGGTTGATGATCTCAGCTTTGCTTTCTTCTTTCAACTCTGGCCTCTATTCCAATCGATTTAACCTCCCAAGGGCGCCCCCTGGGGGGAGGGGTGTTTACTTGATGATTATTATAGTATTGTCGAGGCAACGCCGTCAAGTGAGGTTTGTCACGCTGCGTCGCTCAGCGACGCAGAAAAGATCTTAATCTATGACAGGACGTGGAAGGTCGATGATCTCGCCCAGGTAAGCGTATCCAGCCGCCCCCAGCCGCCCCACCGGGCGCAGCTTATTCGGATCGACAGTACCGTCCTCTTGCAGCAAATCCTCGCGAATGTGGAAGCAAATGACCTGACCAATGACCAAGGTGTAGCGTGTCTCTTGCACTGGCACGATTTGCGTCACCCGACATTCCATCGCCACGCGTGCTTCGC
>JAADYZ010000424.1 GCA_010092775.1 Chloroflexota bacterium | reverse complement strand
GCCCTGCTCAAACGGCCTGCTCGATTTTGCCGCTCTCCCCAGCTTTGACGCACAGCAAATCGATCGGGCTGAGCGGAGCATGTGGCGTTATCGGTCGATGCTCCTGCCTGATGGTGTCGAAGCTATCAGCCTGGGCGAGGGATGGACCCCGCTCATCGGGGGTCAGATTGATGACCGCGACATAATCTTCAAGGTCGAGAGCCAGAATCCAACAGGTTCCTTCAAGGATCGTGGCGCCGCCCTGCTCGTCTCAGTTCTCAAGGCGGCGGGCGCAAGCCTCATCCACGATGACTCAAGTGGAAACGCGGGGACAGCCCTGGCGGCGTATTCGGCGCGTGCAGGGTTACGAGCGAAACTCTTTGTGCCTGGCTATGCATCACCGTCAAAACTCAATATGATCCGCCTGTACGGTGCAACGTTAGACGCGGTTGAGGGGCCACGCAGCGCGGCGACAGAGGCATCCAAGGCAGCGGCAAAGCTCGGCGACTCAGTTTACGCGAGTCACATCGGCCATCCCTTTTCAGTCCTGGCCTATCGGACGATTGCTTATGAAATCTGGGAGCAGCTTGGACAGCGTGCACCAACTGGCATCGTTGCCCCCCTTGGTCACGGATCACAAGTGTTGGGATTGATGGACGGATTCCGCGACCTACTGACGACGGGACTCATCGCGCATCTCCCGCGTGTTGTCGGGGTTCAAGCACTTGCCTGTGGGCCACTGTTAGCTCGCTGGCAAGGCCAGCCGTCATCTTCTGAAGGCAGCACCCTCGCAGAGGGCATTCGCATTGTCAACCCAATCCGTGCTGAGGCACTTCTGGACGGCCTGCGCGAATGCGGTGGCACTATCGTTGGTGTGAGCGAGGAGCAAATCATCGATGGCCTCAATAAACTTGGCCGACTTGGACTCGCTGTCGAGCCAACCTGCGCCGTCGTGTGGCACGGATGGCAGCAGGTCAAGGATCAATTTGGCCCTGAAGCGACCATCGTCCTATCCTTGACCGGCGCGGGAAGCAAGACGCCTCAGCTCGACCAGCTTCTCAGGTAAATGAGCTGCGCCAGGCATCGATCTGGTGCTTTGGGACCAACCCGCTTATGGGGTGGCCCGCATTGATTATCCGCCGGTTTAGCTCAGGCGGCATTAGTTGACCATTAGCTTGAAAGGACCGACATGAATCGCGTCGTTGTGACTGGTTACGGCGTCATTAGCCCCATCGGGCATAGCGCCCAGGAGACCTGGGGAAACTTACTCAATGGAGTCAGCGGGGTTGGCCCGATTACCCTATTCGACATTGCCAATCTTCCCGTCGATCGAGCGGCTGAGGTGAAAGACTTTGATCCAGAGACAGTCCTGCCCCGCAAAGAGGTGCGCCGACGTGATCGGTTTGAGTGGTTGGCCGCAGCCTCAGCCAAGGAAGCGCTTGAGCACAGTGGCTTGATCGATGCACCTGAGCAGGTCAAGAACCGGATTGGAACCATCATCAGCGCATCAACTGGTGGAATACGTTCCTGGGAAGATACAGTGAGGAGGGTGCATGGCAACGGCTCTGACTACAAAAAGATCAGCGCCTTTACCATCCCATCGATCATGACCAATGGCGCATCTGGCTACACGAGCATCGATCATGGCCTGCGCGGCCCAACGTTCACTGTGAATTCAGCCTGCGCATCTGGAGCAGATGGCATTGGCGTAGCGCTGCAATTCCTGCGAGCGGGCATGGTTGATGGTGTGCTGGCGGGTGCGACAGAAGCCTCTTTGACTTTTTTGGGTGTGGGGTCATTTGCTCGCATCCAGGCTTATAGCACCCGCCAGGACAATACACCCTCTCCGTTTAGCGCGGATCGTGATGGCTTGATCATGGGGGAAGGCTCTGCCGTGCTGATGCTCGAGACGCTTGAGCACGCCAAGGCCCGAGGGGCGAGCATCCTAGCGGAGCTAATCGGCTATGGCAGTTCAGCCGATGCTTACCACATCACCGCCCCTACAGAAGATGGCTCTGGTAGTGGGACGGCCATCAAGCGGGCGATGGTCGATGCGAAGATCGACCCGAGTGACATCGATTACATCAGCGCGCATGGCACGGGCACACCGCTTAATGACTCAACTGAGACGCGGGCGATCAAATATGCGTTGGGTGAACGCGCCTACGATATCCCGATCAGCTCCACCAAGAGCATGACCGGGCATATGATGGGTGCTACAGCGGCGCTGGAAGCGGTATTCTCCATACAAGCGATCCAGGAGCAGTGTGTTCCACCAACGATCAATTACCGCGAACCTGACCCAGAGTGTGATCTGGATTATGTCCCCAATGAAGCCCGCGAAGTTTCGATTCGCACGGTGATGAGCAACTCATTTGGGTTTGGAGGCCACAATGCGGTGCTTATTTTCAGGGCCTTTGAGGACTGATGGAGGCTGTTCAGGATGACGTTGAGTCTCAGCGAGTTTCAGGACCAGCTTGGAATCTCCTTCCAAGATGAGGCGCTTCTGAAGCGCTCGCTCGTTCATCCGTCTTATTTGAACGAGAATCCAGCGCGTGGAGACGAGGACAACCAGCGCCTTGAGTTCCTGGGCGATGCCATTCTCGACTTTGTCAGTGGGGAGTGGTTGTACCATCGCTTCCCCGATGCGCACGAGGGCCGGTTGACGCGCCTGCGGGCGGCCCTCGTCAGGCGTGAGACACTGGCTCAGTTTGCCTTAGACACGCACATTCACGAGGCGATTTTGCTTGGCAGAGGTGAAGAAGAGAACCAGGGACGACAGAGGGCCAGCAATTTGTGCGATGCCTTTGAAGCCGTGGTTGGCGCAATCTATCTTGACCAAGGGGTGGCTTCTGTGCGCCAGATGGTCCAACCGCTTTTTGAGCGGGCCTTAGACGACATCATCCGCACTCAGAGCGACAAAGATGCCAAAAGCCGCCTGCAGGAGTGGGTCCAGGCGCACCTCGGTTTGACCCCGCGCTATGAAACGATTGACAGCCGCGGGCCAGACCATGCCAAAGAGTTTACGGTAGCGGTCTACATCGGGGATCAGAAGCAGCAGGAAGGTACCGGACGTAGTAAGCAAGCCGCCGCTCAGGCGGCAGCCAGTGCTACGCTCGATGTCCTTTTGAACGACGCCCACTTGAACGGGGTTTGAGTGCGCATTCTGATTACTGGTGGCAGTGGCGACCTCGGCCGTCCGCTTTCAAGGATCGCTGCATCGCAGCATGAGGTGTTGGCGACCTTTTTTCGAACAAGCCACATCGGAGGTGGCCAAGCCGCTCAGCTTGACATCCGTGATGGAGATTCCGTCCTGCAACTTGTCGGGGTCTTCCAACCGGACGCCATCATCCACACGGTGACGGCCAATCACGGGCCAGATGATGTGGGCGAGGTCGATGTCCTGGGTGCAAGCCACATCGCAGACGCCGCCGCTCGATACAGCGCTTACCTGATCGCTTTGTCTACTGACATGATCTTCGATGGAACGCGGGCACCTTATAGAGAGGATGCTCCCCCTGCCCCACTCTCTGCTTATGCTGAAGCAAAGGTGGCCATGGAAAGGCATATACGCGAGCGCTGCCCAGCGTCACTGATTGTGCGAACGAGTTTGATCTATGATTTTGATAGACGCAATCGGCAGGTGAGCTGGATGATACGCCGGATCGACGCGGGCCAGCCGGTCCCATTGTTCGTAGACGAAATTCGCCAGCCGATCTGGGCGCAAAATTTGGCGAAGGCCCTCGTTGAATTGGTCGAGGTCCGACCTCTTGGCGTGCTCAATGTGGCCGGTGGAGAGGCCATCAGCCGCTGGAACTATGGGCGGGCCCTCCTCCAAACCTTTGGCTTTGACCCCGATGAAAACACGCTGAAAGCACAAGCAGCTGAGCTGGCTCCTCAGCGCCCCCGCGATTGCAGCCTGGTACTTGACAAAGCCGAGCGCCTCCTTAGCACTCCGCTGCTCAGCCTGGCTGAGGCGACAACCTTCCATCAGGGCTGAGGAGTCGGCGTCGGGTCGGTTGGGAGTTCGGGCGGCCCGCTTTCTGCCGCAGGCCAGCCCAGATCCACGACCACCATGCGATGATCTGAGGCTGTGCTCTCGCTTTGTAGGGACGAAAGTGGGCTTAGGCCGCGCATCAACACGTAGTCGTGGCGAAAAGCTGGCAGGCGCGCTGGCGTCGTGAAGCCACGATCGACACCCAACTCCAAATCCGGATCGAGGAAGCCTGCCGCCAACATCTGTTGATAGACCACGTCTTGTGGTGGAGCAGCGAGGTCGCCTGCGACCACAAGCGGCTCTTGATCGCCAATCAGGGTGAACAGCACGGCAAGCTGTTCTATGCGATGAGCTTCTTCACCAGCCTCCATCTGTACAGCAATCAGGGTGAAGGTGCGCCCCTGGCGCGGATCGGTAATGGTGACACGCAGGGCGGCCTGCTGCTCCCCATTTGATGGCAGAAATATCGCCTCTGGGTTGCTGATGGGCCAGGGCGAAAGAATAGCGATGCCACGCACAGACTCAACCGTCGGCTGGTAGACGTGTTCCATGTCGAGGCGACGGGACAGAAATTCCAGCATATCGACCCCGTAGCTCACCGGTCGACCGGTATCCACCTCTTGCAGCACCACGACGTCAGCGACGCTGGCCTCAATCGTTTGGGCGATACGCTCAAGCCGATAGACGCCTGTGCCATCGTAGCCACCATTGATATTGTAGGTCGCCAGACGGACGGTGTCGCCGCGTGGCAGCACAACGGATTGTGGTGCCAGGCTGCTGAGCATCAAGCCGCAGATTACGACAGGTGCGGCGAAGTTGATAACTGCGCCACGGGGAAGCTCAGAGCGCTCCAGCCAAGGGTCTTCATCACGAAAGAGCACACGCGGAATACACAAGAAGCCAGCCGAAAGAAGCACGAACAAGAGCGCCTGCCCGCGTAAAAAGCGCAATCCGGCAGCATATTCAAAGGTCAGACTGTAGCCATAGACCAACACGAACATGG
>JAADYZ010000423.1 GCA_010092775.1 Chloroflexota bacterium | reverse complement strand
GTCGCCTTTGAGATTGATCCTGCCGCTGTTTTCTATGGCACAGAAGAAGCTGAAGCGATCCGTTTCAAGTGGGACATTGAAGGCGAACCAGAATTTGTCGGCATTGAGGTGGTCAACGAGGATGGCCAGGTCGATGTGATCGATCTCAACGACAGCCAGATTGAAGACCGCGAGTACATCATTAGTGCCCGCGAACTATCGGGGCGCTTCGGTTGGGGCCTGCACGAGGTCATCTTGCTTATCGATGACGACGAGACGGAACCACAGACGCTGAATCTCCAACGCTACATTTGCGAGATTTCACCCCAGACTCCTTTGTTTAACTACTCCGACATTCAGGAGCCTCTCAGCATAGAAGACCGAGCAGACGTTGACGTCGCCATTGTGGGTGGCCGTCATGATGAACGTCCCCTGGTACTGCTGCAAGATGAAGAGAAGCTACAGCCTTTCGCCTGGATGCCTTTCGACGAACTGCTCAACAACGACATCTGTGATTTCTCCCCGACTTTTGACGAACTCCGGGAGATCGACCCGGATGGCGGCCTCTCGATCGACAACTGACGCCCTGCTCAGCGAGCAAGCGTAGAGGCAGCGGCGCGGTGACTGTGCTACAATCGATCCACTGAAAACGACAGGACAATCGACTTCAAGGTGGCATGTCGGCAGTGGATTCGTTCCCCAAACGACTGATAATTCTGACTTTCCTCCTGACTGCACTGGTTGCCTGTCAGGCTCCCGCCGGTGCTTCGGATGGTCTATCAATGGACCTGCGGATCGGCTTTGACCGCATCGCCCAATCGGGTAGCTGGATCCCCATCTCCGCAATCGTCGAGAATACAGGACCGGATATTGAGGCGGAACTTCGCGTCGAGACGACCGCGCTCGGTGGTGAGAACGCCGTTTACGTTCATCCCATCAGTTTGCCGCGTGGTTCGCGAATGGCACTATCGTTCAGCATTGGCGGCCTCTCCGGGTTCGAGAACGAGGTTCAAGTCGATTTGGTCAGCCAGGGCCGTGTGCTGCTGAGCGAATCGACGAGTCTGGATGTCATCAGCGCAGAATCGTTGCTGGTCGGCATCTGGAGCGATACGCCAGATGGAGCAGTCAGTATCGGCGCCGTCATTCCTTCCAATGGGGATACCGCCCTTGCTCTTCTGACTCCTGACGATTTCCCCGAGGTCGCTGAAGCCTGGACAGCACTTGACGTGCTGATCATCGCGAACGCTGATACCAGCCAACTCGACAGCGATCAGGTCGCTGCGATGCAAGGCTGGCTAGCCCAAGGCGGTCGCCTGCTGATTGCCGCTGGGACGAGCTTCCAGCGCACCTTGAGCGGCTTGGAAGAGCTGTCACCCGTCTTGCCGACTGGCACCGTTGAAGTATCGCTCAGCCCCCTGGCGGCTTTCGCAAATGCGTCGTTTGGTCAGGCTCAGATTGAAGCTCTGGTGGCGAGCGGACCACTCACCGCCGACGCTGGCGTGCTCCTCGCCAGCGACGACGTGCCGCTGATCGTCTTTCGCGAGGTCGGCTATGGGCGGGTTGATTTCTTGGCTTTTGATCTGGACCTCCAACCAGTCGCTGGTTGGGACGACACACCCGCGATGTGGCGCTCAATCCTGTTAAATGGAGCTGCCCGTCCGGGCTGGGCTTATGGCTTGAACCAGAATTATCAGTTTGCCCGCGATGCTGTCGCCGCCGTACCAGGTGTACGGCTGCCCGCAGCCCTGCAACTGTGCGGATTCCTGCTGCTTTACGTCTTGCTGATCGGCCCGGTCAATTATCTTGTGCTGCGCCAGATGGGCCGCCTTGAGCTGGCCTGGGTGACGATCCCCGTGCTGGTTGTGCTTTTCTCACTTGTGGCCTATATCACAGGCTTTCAACTACGCGGTTCCCGCCCGATTGTGCATCGGCTGGCGGTGGTGCAGTCCGTTGCCGGTGATTCGACCGCACAGGTGGACGGCTATTTCGGCATCTGGTCGCCTCGTCGCCAGACCTATGACGTGCTATTGGACGAAGGTCTGCTGGCCCGGCCCATCCCGCGTGAGATCGCTGGCGCCCTCACAGCCGTCACCACGACCTCAATCGAAACTGATCAGAACGTGACGGTGCGCGACATCCGCGTCGATGTCGGCTCGATCAGTGCCTACCTGGTGCAAGGCACTCAACCTAATCCCCTAAGTCTGTCGGTCGATCTTAGCCTGGAACCCTTGGACGAGGGGGTGCGGGTGCGCGGCGAGATCACCAACGAGAGTGAAGCAGACCTGACGGAGACCGTGCTCCTATTGGGTGGCGTTGCGCGGCCAATCAGCGATCTACCGGCAGGTGAGTTGTTATTGATCGATGAGGTGTTCCAAGGGGGGCAGGCGACCCCTGGCTCTCAAGGCATCGATCCGTATCCACAGGGCGCAGGGTTTGGTTTCTATCCCTATGCCCTGGACTCCCTGGCGGCAGAGCTGACCGGGATCGACAACTGCCAATTCGGCGGCGCCCTGGAGCCCTTACAGCAACGCCGCTGCAACTTCATTAACAGTATTGTTGTGAGTGAAGGGCGAGGTAGCGGCATCTACCTGGCTGGTTGGAGTGAGGCCGCGCCGCTGGGCCTTGAGGTGCTCAATGCCAATGTGATCAACGAAGACGTAGCCCTGCACCTGGTGCAGCTACCCGCTCTCAATGAAGTTGGCGGTGGGAATGGTCTGCTTGAAATCCCGCCTGGTCTGATGACCTATAGTGTGGTCGACGTCAGCCCGAACGTCTACAGTCCCAACCCTTACGATCTATACATGAACCTGGGTGAGTTTGTATCCTTCCGCTTCCAACCGGCCTTCCGCTATGATGTGGACGCCTTCGATACGGTCGTGTTGAGTATGCAGTCCTACAACACCAACGAAACTCTGCCCATCGTCGAGATTCTGGATGTGGAAGCAGGAATCTGGGTTCCGGTCAACGGGCGCTGGGGCCGCACCCGCATCGATGATGCCGGGCGCTTCATTGATGACCTCGGCGGCGTAACCTTCCGGATTGAGGTGGAGAACAACTTTGGCCAATCGATCTCGCGTTTCGACGTGAGCTACCGCAGTCAAGACAGCTAGACAGCACCTAACGTTACACTCGTTCAGACCGCTTATTGGAGACGCAGGGCATGACCGCGATTATCGAAACCCGCAATCTCAGCAAGCAGTACAAGAACGTCCACGCCGTCAAGGACCTCAATCTGTCGGTTGACGAAGGGGCGATCTATGGTTTTGTTGGCCCCAACGGAGCCGGTAAGACCACAACCATGCACATCTTGACCACACTGCTTCAGCCCTCGGCAGGCGAAGCAACCGTGGCTGGCTATTCGGTTGTCAAGAATCCGCGCGATGTGCGCCGGGTGATCGGCTATATGCCCGACTTTTTCGGCGTCTACGACGATATGAAGGTCTGGGAATATCTCGATTTCTTCGCCGCTTGCTACGACATCCCAGAGCGCGACCGTCCACCGCTTATTGGAGACCTATTGGAACTGGTCGATCTGGCCCACAAGCGCGATGAGATGGTCGACAACCTCTCGCGGGGGATGAAGCAGCGCCTGTGCCTGGCTCGCACGCTCGCCCACGACCCGCAGGTGTTGATTCTCGATGAGCCCGCCTCCGGGCTTGACCCCCGCGCTCGCGTCGAGATCCGCGAACTGCTGGTCGAGTTGGCTAACATGGGCAAGACCGTCTTCTTTTCCACCCACATCCTGGCTGACGTGCGCGAAATCTGTACGCAGGTCGGGATCATCGAGGCGGGTGAACTGGTCATGCAAGGCAGCGTGGAGGAGATGCAGCGCCAATTGGTGCCCCATCGCGAGATTATCGTGACCCTGTTGGGCAGCCCCGATCCTGCCAAGGAAGCGCTGCTGGGCTACGATGGTGTTGAAGCCATTGACGACATGAAGCCCGACGGCGTCCGCCAGCGCATTCATGTATCTTTGCTCGGCGAAGATGACGAAGTCAGCGCGCTGTTGTCGCATTTGGTTGGGGCAGGGGTGCCGATTCTGCACTTTACGGAAGAAACTCGCGACTTAGAGTCCGTCTTCATGCGCGCGACCAAAGGTATCGTTTCTTAGGGTCCTCCAACATGGAT
>JAADYZ010000422.1 GCA_010092775.1 Chloroflexota bacterium | reverse complement strand
CTATTGCTATGAATTCGGCCTTGATCCAATCGCTCGTGCTACTGACTATGATGGCGAAGTTCAGTGGCAAATTGAGCAAGTCATCCAAGACTTGTTGCAAATTCGCCTCGACAAAGGTCGCCATGCAACAGAATGATCAAGACCTCGACGCGGTCCTTAGTCGGATACAAGAGCTGTCACCTAGCCCGTCACGTCATCTTCGCTTGTTGGCCTGTGACTTTGCCGAGCATGTGCTTCACCTCTTCGAATCGGCCTTTCCCGATGACGACCGTCCCCGTCAGGCCATCATGTTGAGCCGCAGATTTGCACATAGGGTCATTGATCAGGAGACAATGGCCGCCGCCTGTGGCCGCGCCTGGGAGGCTGCTGCAGACCCGCGCTTCTACGATGCCCCTACCCGCGCGGCCTGGGCAGCCGAACGGGCTTGCGTCGGGCAAGCCTGGGAAGCGGCGTCAAACGCAAAATGGGCGGCTGGCTACGCAGCCGCTCCAGACGCAGTCGTCAACGCGCAGCGCTGCATGTCTTCTGCATGGAAGGAAGCGGCGCAAAACGAGGAACGCTGGCAAACTCAGCACGCCTTGGCCGCCCTGCGCCAGATCCTAACAGAAGACACAGACTCAGGTTAGTCTCGGTGCAGGAAGATGTCTCATTTCTGTAACACACCTGGTTTGTAAGGAATATGATACAATAGAAGCAGGCTCTTGATACAATTTCCAAAAGGAAAGAGCATGCAAAGACGAAAGTCAGCAGTCATTGTACTAACCTTGGTATTTACCTTTGCGTTTGCCTTTTTTGCATTCCCTGTGCCCGATCAAGTGGCAGCGGCACCTGAAGCCGCACCGATCCAAGAACTCGATGAAGATGTGCTGTTTACCGAGATCGAAGGTAATTTCGATGTGAACGTTCATGCCGCCGAGCGCTCACGCTTTGTGTTGGTCAACATGGCCATGCTGCCGACCCACACCAACGCCCAGAACCTCCCCGCGGTGATGCACGAACAGATCGAACTCAACCTGTTTGATGATGTTGTCATCACTGCCGAGCTGGAACGCTCTGAACTGGGCTATGGCGGCGTCGTCAATTGGGTCGGTCGCATCGATGGCTCGCCATTCAGCGAGGTCAGCCTCTCGATGGCCGATGACCACATGATTGGCCGGATCACCACGCCGAACGGCGACGTTTATCGTGTTGAATACATGAATGGCGGTGTCCACGGTATTCACAAGATCGATACCTCCCAGTTTCCAACCGGAAGCGGCGAGCCCGCCCCACCTCCTTCCGCCTTACCTGAAGACCCCCTGAGCATGATTCAGGGCGACGATGGCTCACAGGTCGATGTGATGTTCGTCTATACAACGACTGCGGCCACTGTGGCGGGTAACATTACTACGTCTGTCAACGATATGGTTACCCGCGCCAACACCGCCAACTCAAACAGTGGCGTGCCTTTCACCTTCAACCTAGTCGGCTTGGTACCAGTCAACTACGCTGACAATCAGGCGCCAAGCGGTGCCGTCTTCGAGAATGCGCTGATCCAGCTTGCTGAGACGAGCGACGGTGTGATGGACGAAGTTCACACACAGCGCAATCAGTTGGGAGCCGACCTGGTGGTCATGCTCTTCCAGACGAACAAACCGCAGTCCGGTCTGATCATCTGTGGCCTGGCTTTCACTCCCTTCGCCATTGACGCCAGTAATGCCAGCGTCGCGTTCTCGGTCAACGACATTGAATGCGCCCAGAGCACCCAGACCGCGACCCACGAAATGGGTCACAACTTCGGTCTCTTCCACGACCGCGCCAATGTCAGCGGCGGCACACCAGCGCTGCCTTACGCCTACGGATACCAAGACCCGAACGGCACCTTCCACACCATCATGGCTTATGGCTTCAATGGGAGCTGTGGCGATGGCAGCACTTGCCAGGAACTCAACTACTGGTCTACCCCTAATCTTCAGCTCAACGGAACGCCGCTCGGCGTTGCCGGTGAAGGGCCTACAGCGTCGAATAACACCTTGGCCATCACGACTGCCGCGCCAACCATCGCCAACTACCGCACCTCAGTCGCTCAGGCCGGTCCCCTCGACACACCCTCTGGAGTCGTGGCACAGGCCGTTCCAGGTGAGGTTGTCGCCTTAACTTGGGCAGCCGTCGAAACCGCCACATCCTATACTGTCGAGCGCTCGACAAACGGCACCACCTGGTCCTTCCTTCTAGAGACCACGGCGACCTCCGTATTGGATAACACGGTGGCCTGCGAGTCGCCCTATTCCTATCGGGTCCGAGCCAACCGCAGCTCGGATGGCTCCTCCTCCGAGTACTCGAATGTATCTTCCGTCACGGTTGGTACCTGCAACTCGATTGGTGATGGCGGCTTTGAGAGCACCGGCTCCTGGACCTTCAACACCAGTGGCAGCGGCGACGGAATCATCGACAATCCGCTGACCTTTGAGGGCGACTCCCTATTCCTGTTCCAGGGCAACAGCGCCACCGAGTTCATCAGCCGCACGGTTAACCTAAGCGGCGGCATCGGCACCGACATCCAATTTGGCTGGGCACTGGCCTTCCAGGATGCCTCGACTGCCGGCGATGTCGGCGCTCAACTTCGCTTCTTTAACGGAAGCAATATCGAGGAAATCCAGAATTGCCTCTGGCAAGGTGCGCGCGGCACGCTTGGCTGGAATGTCGTCTGGTGTGACCTCACGGTTCAAATCGCGTCAAGCTTCGATAGCATTCAAGTCCTGATTGGCTGGCGTGACGTTCCAAGTGGCTTGATGGGTATCGACAACGTCTACATCACCGACAATCCTTAAGTAAACAGCTGAACAATCTAACGAGCTAGCAATCGGCCCTGCGGAGATCGCAGGGCCGATTTTGCATTACCAGACCACCAGCGCTATATTTACTTCCGATTTGTATAAATAATCGGAAGTAATCACCATGAGCGACCTCAGCAATCCCAAGGACACCAATCTCAACTCCGGCGATCTGGCCAGCGCCCTTGAAAAGGCTGGAATGGTTGCCAACCACTACGCCCGACAAAACGTCTTCTCCGATTACCTCATGCGCCGTTCGCAAAACACACGCAACCGTCAACGCGCAGCGCTGCGTGTCTTCTGCGATTTCTTGGCCAGCATCGGCGTCACGATGGACGCCGACCGGCTCCAACAGGAGCCCGCCAGTTGGAACGGCATCACCTTTGGTCTGGTCGAAGCCTTCAAGCGCTGGATGCTAGCCGAGGGCTACGCCATTGGCACCGTGAACGCGCGATTGTCAACCCTGCGCACCTACAGCAAGCTGGCCCACAAGGCAGGTGTCATCCCACAGGACGAATACTTGAAGATCAAAGACGTGGCCGGATTCACACGCCAGGAAGGTCAGCATGTTGACGAACAGCGGGACACCACCCGTGTCACTGACGAAAGCGGTCGCCCAAACAAAAAGAAGACGCCGGTGCGACTTCGTCCGGCACAGGTCGCTGCACTGAAGGATCAACCGCAAGACAGCCCGCAAGGCCGCCGCGACCGCCTCTTGATGTCCCTTCTGCTCGATCATGGGCTGCGCTGCGGCGAGGTGGCCGCGCTTGAGGTTAGCGCCATCGATCTGGAAGACGGCATGCTGACCTTCTTCCGCCCCAAGGTCAACAAGGTGCAGACCCATCAGCTCTCGCAGGATACCTGGGAAGCGGCGGCACTCTATTTAGAACAGGATGGAATGGTGCAAGGGTCTCTCTTGCGGCGCTCGGTCAAGGGGGGGCGACTGGTAGACAGCGGCATGTCAGAACGTGCCATCACCCTGCGGGTCCGTACCCTGGGTGAAGCCGTAGGGATCGAAGGCCTATCCGCCCACGACTGCCGCCACTATTGGGCCACCGACGCGGCTCGCAGCGGCACCGACCCCTTTGCTTTGCAGGAAGCAGGTGGTTGGAACAGCCTGGCCATGCCACGCCGTTATGTTGAGAACGCCGAGATTGCCAACGCCAGCCTCAAGCAAACGACCAAGCGGCGCAGCGATAGCTAACCCGGCCTAGCACGACCTTGTTGAGTATGCAGCATTGGGCCGGTTGAGTTGCCCCTGGCCTGTTACGAGCACACCGAACCCGCTATCATTGCCCGTGAACCCCATTTCAAAGCGAAGGAGTGACCGGCATGGCACAAGCGGGAGATAAGCAGGAAAGCAACGAAAGCGCCCAGCCGCGCGGCAGACGCATCTTCATGGGACTTGTCGCTGCTATCGCGCTGCTGCTCTTGGTTGGTGCGACCTATCAAGCCTTGGCCAGCGCCGCCGATCGTCGCAATCACCCGCCGCCCGGCGAGATGATTGACATAGGCGGCTTCGAAATGCACTTGTACTGCACAGGTGAAGGCAGCCCCACCGTCATTCTGATTACGGGGGCGAGCAACAATCACGCTGTCTGGGACCCCGTGCAGCGAGCAATAGAGACTGAGACGCGGGTCTGTTCCTTCGACCGTGCGGGCCTCGGCTGGAGCGACTTCGACCCCAGCGCCGAGACCATGGACGATCACGTCGAAAACCTGGAAGCACTGCTGCAAGCGGCTGGCGAATCCGGACCCTATATCATGGTAGGTCATTCGATTGGCGGGCGGCAGGCGCGCGCATTCACCGCCCGGAATAGGGATGACGTGGTCGGCGTGGTCCTGGTCGACTCCACGATCGAGGGGCAAAACAATCGCTTCCCTGCAGAGATCGCTGAGGGTGGCGCGGGAGCCGTTGCGTTTTTTGGCGTCTGTCGCGCATTGGCCCCCTTTGGTGTCATTCGACTGCTTAACCTGGGTGGCGCTCAGGCAGAGAGTTTTGAGACGCTCTCACAAGAAGCAAAAGACCAAACCCGCGTGATCTTCCACCGAACCCCCATCTGTCGTGGGCTGCAAGCAGATGCGGCTGCCGCCGAGACGATCACCGACGCAAGCGATATACAGCCGCATAATCTAGGAGATGTACCGTTGATTGTCCTGGCAGCCGGACTTAGCCCTGACGAAGAGGCCCCAGGAGCCTTCCCAGACGACATGATCCCAGTGTTCGAGGAATTCAAGCTCATCAGCGCTGAGCTTCAGCGGGAACTGGCCAGCCTATCGACAGACAGCCAGTTGATCGTTGCGGAGGAAAGCGGCCACTACATCCAGACCACCCAGCCTGACCTGGTGGTCAGCGCCATTGAAACCCTTATTGCATCTTACGCTACGGATTGACTGGCCCCAGGCCCAGGCTGGCCCAATGGATACCTGGGCGCAAGCTCTGCCCGGCTTTGCCCACAATCCACTTACTTATCAAACTGCCGCCATCGCTCTTCACAGGCAGCAGCAGTAAGGGCGAAACGCAGCACGGCGAGGTTCTGTTCAGCTTGCAGAATCCTCGCGTGGTATTGAACACCTTAAGCAGCGCCGTGTACCATGATGGATCAGCCTATATGGGCAGCATCACAGGCAACGTGCTGCTTCGCTACGATCCACCTTAGCTCAATACCGCCCGGTAATGTGCAGAATCTCCATGCTGTAGTCAATCACGGAGAGGTCCGGACGGTTCAACTCAATCCAGTTAACCACGTTGTCGATGACGGCCTTGGCATGTTTGGTCGAAGTACTGATCACCGCGATACCGATGCCGCTGGACTGCCAAACGTCATGGAATTCAACCTCGGCGCAAGCGATGTTGAATTCCTTGTGCAGCCGGTTGATCAGCCCCTTGAGCACGCTGCGCTTCTCTTTGAGGGACTTAATACCGGGTAGATGTAGTTGAATGATGCTCGTGCCAACAACCATAGAACCGTCACTTTGCTGGTGGATGAAGAACGTGGCAGATGGGCAGTCTGCCATGATCGAGTCGACCGCACCTGTTGCAAGCTCCTATGTCTACGTTAATTGTTGTACTCTCCGCGTAAGACTGGCCCAAGGACACAGCGTCCAGCCGCCACGCAGTCGAGAAAACGTCAGGGTTGTCTACAAGGTCTGTACAGCATGAGCCGACGGCGCAAGCATACACGTCGTATGCAGGACACACATCACCTGATTGAAGCGTTCAGCTTAAAATCCTATGCTAAGTGTCTCGGTAACGCAGGGTAGAGTATAGCCAAACAGTCGGTTTTTCGGCTATACTGGGTTATAGGGAATGTATGTGATGGCATCAGGGAGTCCTCCTGGTGCAAACCGGGAGAGTGGCTGGCACAGCACACATCAGGTTTGGCCCCTCTCACTGACGAACGTCAACTTATCAATATGTAGGGTGCATCCATGGGAGAGCGCGACGACGCTGTCCTCAGTGATCAATTAGAGCAGCCCGAGGCCAACGGCGCACAGATCGCTTGTTCCGTGTGCGGACACCGCTTCATGCCGCCTGTTGCTGCACCCCGGATGCG
>JAADYZ010000421.1 GCA_010092775.1 Chloroflexota bacterium | reverse complement strand
TGATCTGCCGATTGCCTTGGGCGTGTTGATTGCCAGCGGGCAGATTCCGCATGACGCATTGGATGATGCCTTAGTCGTCGGCGAACTGTCCTTGGATGGCAGCCTGCGCCATGTGCGCGGCGTGATCGCGGCGGCCACCTTGGCGCGCAACCTGGGCCTCGCCAAGATCTATGTACCGCTCGACGACGCCCTGGAAGCCTCGCTCATCCCAACCATCGACATCATCCCGGTCGATCATCTCATCACCATCACAGAGCACTTGCTTGGCTTAGATCAAATCGCTCCCTTTGATCGCGATTCAATCGAGCGCTCCACGTATGTTCCCTCTTTTGCGACGGATTTTGCCGACATCAAAGGGCAAGAGCTGGCCAAGCGGGCGCTCGAAGTGGCGGCAGCAGGCGGCCACAATGTGCTAATGATCGGTCCGCCCGGTGCAGGGAAGACCCTTCTGGCCCGGGCTTTGCCAGGCATCCTGCCGGAACTGTCTCTGGATGAGGCGCTGGAGGTCACGCGCATCTACTCGGTAGCCAACGCGCTCAGCGGTGAGACGCCGCTGATGGACCACCGACCCTATCGCAATCCACACCACACCATCAGCCATGCGGGACTGGTCGGCGGTGGCACAATACCGCGACCGGGTGAGGTCAGTCTGGCTCATCGGGGCGTTTTGTTTCTAGACGAACTGCCTGAATTCGGCCATCGCTTAGAGGTGCTGCGTCAACCGATTGAAGATCGCGCAGTGACCATTAGCCGGGCGTCTGGCGCGGTGACCTATCCTGCCAATTTCATGCTGGTGGCGGCCTCTAATCCCTGCCCCTGCGGTTTCTATGGTGATGGCTACACCGCTTGCACTTGCGCGCCGAGCCTCGTGACGCGCTATCAGAATCGCATTTCAGGCCCATTGATGGATCGCATCGATATTCACCTGACTGTCCCCCGTGTGGACTACGACAAGCTGACCAACAGCCCTCCCGGTGAGACTTCCGCCCAGGTGCGCCAACGCGTTCAAGAAGCACGTGACCAACAACGACAGCGTTTTGCCGGAACGAGCATGCACAGCAACGCGGATATGGGGCCGCGCACGATCCAACAGGTTGTGGAGCTTGATGCTCAATCGCAGACCTTGCTGCGCTCTGCGATGGAACAGATGAACCTCAGTGCGCGTGGCTATCATCGGGTGTTGAAGTTGAGCCGCACCGTCGCTGACCTGGCCCGCGAAGAACGGGTGAGTGCGCAGCACGTGCTGGAAGCCCTGCAATATCGATCGCAGTTGGCCACCGCATGAAGAAGAACACCATCTAAAGGTGATCTTTAGACTTACCCAAAGTCCACCTTTGCAGTTAGGATAAGAGAACTACGTCTCAGAATCCATTGATGTGGAGGCCATGTGATGAGCAACCTGCCCCAATACACCCCTGACCCTGAACAAGACGTTCCCACCCGTATGAAGGGGCTGATTGAATTCCTCAGCGCCTATATTGAACAGTATCACGGCGGTTGGGTAACCTATCGTGAGTTTGACAAGGGCATTCTAACCGTGGAATTAGGCGGCGCTTGCGAAGGCTGTGCACTCTCGACCAGCACTCTGCACGGCTGGATCGAAGGGACCGCCAAGCAGTTCTTCCCCGATCTCGAGAAAGTGATTGGCATCGAAGCCACCAGCCAAAACGAGATCGGCGCCGACTGACCAATCGCAGGCTAGACGTTTCATCTATCACCGACGAAACCTGGCCTGCCATTCGAGATGTGCCGCAATTACGCTTGCACCGAGCGGCCCTATGCTATAATGTCTGGGTCATGCCGGGGGGAACAATCCACCCACATCGCTCCAGACAGCCAGAGGAAGCATTTATGTCCGAGGCACGCTTACGTGCAGCCGTCGAATTGATCAAACTAGGCCAGCGCAAAGAGGCCCGCAACATCGTTATGTCGGTGCTGCGCGAAGATCGGCATAACGCCGATGCCTGGCTGCTGGCCAGCGAATTGGCGGACTCGCGCGAGGCCAGGGTCCAGACGCTGCGCCGTGCCCTGCAACTGCGCCCCGACGACGTGCGCATCCTGCAAAAGCTGGAGGACCTGGAGGGCTACAGCGATATTCTGGTGGAAGTCGGCGGGTCTGACGATGCTGACCAATCCTTAGAGGCCAGCCAATCGCGCAGCCCCCAGCAAAATCCGAGTGGCAGCGGAGCCGTCCTGCGGGCGGTGGTCGAGGCGCAAAACACCCAGCTTCAACTGCTGCAAGCCCTCTCCTGGCAGATCGAACAGCAAAACGCGCTGATTGATCACATGCTCTATTTGTTTGCGAAAGAGCGCCAGGGCAATCGACGGGTGCGCACCTGGATCGAAGTGAGCTTGCTCGCCATCGTCGCCCTGGTTGTCCTCGGTTTGCTGGTGAGCCTGGTCTTCTTCCTCGTACCTGGCTTGAGCTTCGCCGGTCTGTTTGGCGGGGGCTAGCTAGCCGCCCCGGTTCAAATCAGCGATCATCTGCTCGACTTGGGTGTTGCCCGCGCGGATTTGTGCGGCCAACTCATCGATACGGCGCCCGATTTCGATCACCTCATTCTCAGCTTCTTCCAACTGATCTAGCATCTGACGACGCAAGCGTGCTTCGTCTCCATCAGTCGAGAGGGCGCCTAGGTTTTGGCGTAGTTGTTCCTGCCGTTCGTACAGGGACTTACGACGATCTCGGAGGCGCTTCTGCTCTGCTTTTGCATGACTGAGCCCTTGCAGGGTAGTCAGAATGTCGGATAGTGCGTCGAAGGTGGCTTGGTCCAACCACTGTCCTTCCAACCAGTCGACAAGTTGCCGCTCGGTCAGACTTTTAATCGAGTGCTGCAACGCGGTCAATCTGCGCTCTTGCACCACGAGCGTTGTCGTATCACGTTGAGTGGCCAATACACGCCAACGGCGTACTTCGGCTGTCTCGACGTCGGGGTCAGGTGTGTTGAACAGCGTCCAGTTTTGCCGTGTAGGCATCTCGATGGTTACAACTCGGTCACGATCGCTGTTGTTCTCTATCGTGTGTGTCACGGTGATGTGATTGTAGCGCTGCTCCACCAACTGGCGAAGATTGGGGTCGAAGATATTCTTGCCAATGCTGATGCTTGCTGTAGTGGAGCCTTGGAATTGCTCCTCGGTGATGACGATCCCTAGTTCAGCAGCAAAGGGGACAAATACCTCGGCATCAGGTTGGGTAAAGGGAATCACCGCCTCGCCACGATACTCGCCGTCCTCAATGACGGTGACTGGCCCGCGTTCAAGCGTCAAGCCACTATGATTGACGAAGCGTATCGCGGCGACCGGGTGGCGGCGAAACTTTCGCCCGTTGTAGAGCAGGATGCGTTCATAGACCAGGTCGCTGTTGATGATTGGTACCATCGCAGATTCGCCGCGCTTGACATTCAGCGGCGTGGTCACCACATATTGAAAGAACTCGGCGCTCTCTTTTCCTTCGGCCTGGGCTGGCCCGGCCTGGCTGGCCTGGCCCCGCGACATGCGCCGCAGCGCAGGCATGTCTGCCGCCACCACAGATTCCTCCGCCTGAAAGCGATCATCAAACTGCACACTCGCCGAGGACGCCGGGCCGCGACTCGTCTCTTCTGGCTGGGCCTCAAGAAGGTAGAGGGCATCGGCACGATTGTTGCCCTTTACCCCTTCGCTGTGTTCTTCAATTTCGACCCCAGCAAATTCGATTGGACCGGGGGCGATGCGGGCTGTATCTTTGACGGTCGCCCGCTGGGGGATTTGTGACTCATAGAGGCGGTAGATGAAGGAGATAGGCTGCCCCGCTACCATCGTCAAGTTGACATCCTCCAAATCTTCATCCAGCCGATTGTCGAACAGGCCCCAGGCTTGCAGCAGCAGATCGCCGCTGGCCCGGTCTTCTTGTGCTTCGGCCACAATGCGATAGCTGACGCGCCAGGTGGCTGTTGGCGCGACGTAGTAGACCAGGACGTCGTGTTGTTCCTGATCGTTGAGGCGGACCCGGATGGTGCGTCGTACGTCCTCAGACATGCTGGTGTCGAGGAAGTAGGTTAAGTCAGCACTGGCCTGGGCGTCGGTAATGTGCAGCGCCTGCACTGCTTCCAGATCAACGACGCGAATCTGGCCGCTCTCCATCTGGATCGTCACCAGGTGGCGCTTGCTGGGCTGCGGATAGGGTGTTGCCTCAAGCTGTTCCAGGCCGACCATCCGCCCGCTAATCGGTTCGGCGAAGCCGCTGACAGTCAGTTCAACCTGTCGTCCACTCAAGCTCTCCAACAGATCGCGCAGGCTGTTCGACGAGGACAGCCGGATTGAAGTGCTGTCCAGGCGATGATGGCGATCCATCGGTGTTTGATAATGGATGCCTAACACCTGCCCGCCGCTCTGGTCGAATACGGCCAGACTCTTCAACACATCATCGATTTCATCCTGGCGAAAGACCAATTCGACCTCGTTGCCGTCGACCTGACCTTGCCGCACGAAAAAGCCAACACCGTGTTTATAGAGCACCATCTCACGTACTGGCAGGCTGCCCATTGGGGATGTCCTTAGTCTAAGATGGGCACATTGCCCAGAATCACTGTATCGATCTCAACGCTGATGGGGGCGGCGCCGCGCGGCCCGACAATCTCGAAGATGAACTGTACCGGCTGTCCGGCGAGGGAACTGAGGTCAACCCAGTGGCGGGTGAAGGAGTCGGTCGGCTCTTGGGTCTGGAAGAGGGTCGTCTGACCGGCTGGCGTAATCGCCCGTACCTGGAACCATTGACCAATTGCGTTGGACTCCGGCGCGGGTAGATGATATTCGAAACTCAGGATGGCGCTGTTGTAGTGGGTGGGGATATCTTGCTGTACGGACAGATAAGGATAGCCCCAGGGACGGCGCACACCCGTCAGGCGGGCGGCTACGCCGCGTTCAATCCGATGGTCAATCAGGACTAGGCTGCCATCCGGCGAGGTGTTCCAACCGTTCAAGCCATCCGAAAAGGCCCCGTTGTTGATCAGGTTCTCCAGAGGAAGCAGCATAAAGCGATCAACTGTCTGCTGGTCGCGTGCGATGCTGTAGCTGGCATCCAAAGCCCGCTGACCGTGCAGCGATCCATCCAAATTGATCAGTTGGACGGTCCCTTCGGTATGTTGAATGCGGATCCAGCCTTCTTCATCCGCATCGTGCAGGGAGCCATCCGCCAGGGTCAGGCGAGCAAAGGGTACCGGTTGATTTCGTATATCGAGAACTTGGATCGCCAGAAACCCCGATGGCGTATACTGTGTGCTAACGGGAATTGAGTAGCCTCCCTGATTCCCGGCGAAGTCGGTGGCACGCACCCGGAAAGCAAAGGCACCGCCGCTGGAGATGTCAACAATCGCCTCGGTCCCGTCGATCAACTCAGGGTCTAGCGCTTCCCAGGGTCCATTGTCGCGGCTCACCTGTATCTCGTAGGATTCTGCGCCCGTCCCCAGAGCGCCGTCATTGGCCTCCCAGCTCAATACGATGCTGCGTCCGCCTGGCAGGGCTTCCATTTGGATGGCGCTGCTGGGCGCCTCATTATCGAATTCCATGATCATGAAGGTTGGACCACCGACGGAGTAGCGGTCGTCGCCTGCCAGGTTACGCCCCGGCGCGACGGGCAAATTGAGGATGTAGTTGCCATTGGCATCGCCGCGAATCACGCGCGATTCGCCGGTCCAGTCGAACAACAAGGCAGCCGGGTACCGTGCTTCAATCTCTAGATTGCCCGCTCCGGCCCCTGTTTTCGTCCACGCTACAATGATGCGCGCCCCATCAGCGCGGTTCAAGGTGGTGATCACGGCGTCTTCGCCGCGTACCTCGCGGCTGGCGCTCTCGATGTTGACCATCATCTCTGCGGCCAACTGAAAGGCGCGATAAGAAGGACGGGCTCGTTGATCGTTGCTCATCATACCTTAGCTCAGATTCATGTCGTCATCAGCAAATCGGAAGACCATGAAGCGCTCGGCGCGGGCGGCATGGGCGTTGGCAATGGCTTGCAAGATGTACCAGGCCTGTTCCTGCTCGTTCGCGAAATACCAATCCGCTGTGTCGGGCGCATCACCATAGCCTAACAGGGCGGCGTTCGCCTCAGTAATCCAGATGGGCTTGTCGCCGAGGCCGTTCTCGGCCAATACACCGCGTGTCCATTGGGCAAGCGTCCAGACCAGATCCGGATCGGCATACATGTGGATGTTGGCAGCATCGAAGAAATAGTTATAGGCAGGGCCTTGTGGGTCCTCTGCTGCCAATCGGATCACATCCTGCATAAACTGGCGATCCACCAGCACCGCCATCCCGGCCATCACCACCGGTGTATCCGGGTCAACCGCCTTGATGGCCTGATAGCAGGCACGCATCAGGTTGTAGTACTCCTGCGCATTGCCCTCAAAGTACTGCTTGAGGTCAGGTTCGTTCCAAATTTCGTAGCTGTCGATCTGGCCTTTGTAGCGGTTGGCGAATTCGTAGCAGTAGCGCGCCCAATGGTTGTTCGGATCGTTCCAGGGGAGGTCCAGGTTGCGCGGCTGAAGGCCATCGGGTGGGTTGACCTTCGCCCAGTCAGGCGGATTGTGCAGCAGCGCATGAATGCGAATGCCCCCATCGCGCCAGGCCGGGATGATCTTGTCCGTCAGGGTCCAGTTCCATTGGCCCTGGCTCGGTTCGTGATCGCGCCAGTTGAACTGCCATCGCACCACGCTGGCACCCATTTCGTCGGCCAGGCTGGTCCAGGGTTCAAAGGGGGCGATGAAGTTGGCACCGTAGAAGTTGACAGGCGTTGTGGGCGAAGGAGGGTCGCCGCCGTCCTGGGCTGCGACACTGCTAGGGACAAACAAAACGACCAGTAGTAAGATCAGGACGATCAGGAAAGGTTGTGGCTTGGGATGTGAAATCATTAAGCGCTCCCCATCAAGACGAGCGCATTATCCTATGCTGAGTGCGAATTCTGCAAACGGGTTCCGGCTTATTTGGCGTCTTGTTCTGCCAGCATAGCACGCATCTGCTCGCTGATGGCCAGTGAGTCGGGGAGGTGGTCTTCCCAATACGCTTCGACTGAGAGCCCTTGTGATGGTGCGTGTTCAGCGGTCGTCTGACGATGCGTCCTTTACCGGTACGGGCTTATGGATCACTTTGTTGAGGGCCTGCAACATGTCTGCCGCGCTTTGGAAGCGCTCTTCTTCATCATAGGCCAGCGCCTTCATGATGACGGCTTCCTGCTCACGCGTGACACTCGGGTTGGCGACCCGGATCGGTCGTTTCTCGAATGTGAAGGGTGGGAAGAGACGCGGGTCGTGGCGGGTGAGGGTGTGGTGAAGCGTGGCTCCGAGGCCGTACAAATCGCTCAGTGGAGTGACGCCGCCACCGTATTGTTCTGGCGCAGCGTAGCCGTCAGTGCCGAGCGGTGCGGTGAACTGGCCCTTTTTGTACACGATGGAGATGCCGAAATCGACCAGGCAGGGCTTCCCGCTGGCCCGAATGATGATGTTGCCTGGCTTCATGTCTCGAAAGATGATCGGGCCTTTGGGGTGAGTGTGCAGATAGTGTAGTGCGGAGCAGAGGTGCGCTCCCCATTCGAGGACGTCATCGACTCGCAGTTTCTGCTGATTCAGCAGCACGTCTTCCAGGTCAACCCCATTCACGAAGTCCATCACCAGATAGGCACGCTGGCCGATGACGAAGAAGTCAACGGTCGGGACGATGATCGGGTGATTGAAGCCCAGCAGAAGCTTGGCGCGATGGTTGAAGAGACCGCTCAAGGTCTCGACTGACCACCCATCAGAGATGTCCAGCAAAGACTCCTTGACTGCGCGTCGTGAGTACAACCGCGTCGACTGAAGGTCGATCGTCTCATAAAGGGTGCTCAACCCTCCCATCCGGTGGATGCGTTCAATCACATATCGACCGCGCAGGCGTTCCCCAGGCTCCAGGGGTAAATCCGACATACAAGCCTCTCCAATTGATGTGGTGGTCAAATAGGCCGCTTGGTATACTTTGGCGACCTTGCCCCAGTAGCTCAAAGGATAGAGCAACCGCCTCCTAAGCGGTAGGCTGAAGGTTCGACTCCTTCCTGGGGCATTTCCGGTGCTTCTCCTAGTACCTTGTCAATTCTAAAGCGAACCCGACACGACGCAAGTCTGTTAAGTGACTAGCGTTTGCCGCGGTCCTCGCTAGAGCGCTTGAAGCGCATGACAATCGGCGTGCCGACAAAAGGATAGCGCGCCCGAATGTTGTTCTCCAGAAAGCGCTCATAGGAAAAGTGGACTAGGCGCAGGTCGTTGACGTGGAATAAGAACTTGGGCGGATCAACAGCGACCTGTGACGCGTAACGTATCTTGAGCCGCTTGCCCGACTTGATCGGTGGAGCCTGTCGAGCAGTCGCTTCCTCCACAATCCGGTTGACATCCGAAGTTGGGATGCGCATGAAGCGCGCTTCGTAGACCTCTTGTGCCAGCGGCAGGATGCGATTCACCCGCTGGCCTGTCAAGGCAGAGATGAACTCAATCGGAACATAGGGCATGAACTTCAGGCCTTCACGAATCTGGTCCATAAACAGGTCCATCGTGTAGGTATCTTTTTCGATGGCGTCCCATTTATTGACCAAGACGATCACGCTGCGCTGTTCATCCAGAATGAAGCCTGCAATGTGAGCATCCTGCGCGGTGATGCCCTGGGTTGCATCCAGAACCAATAAGGTGACATCGGCCCGCTTGATGGCCTTGAGCGCCCGCAGCACACTGTACTTCTCCACACCGGGTTCAATCCGACCGCGCCGTCGAATGCCAGCCGTATCAATGATGGTGATGGGTTCGCCGTAGTAGGTGAGCTGCGTGTCGATTGCGTCACGCGTGGTGCCTGCCACCGGGCTGACGATCACTCGTTCTTGGCCAATCAATTTGTTGAACAATGAGGACTTGCCAGCGTTGGGTCGCCCTACGATGGCAATCTTGAGCGAATCGTCGTCGTCGTCTTCTTCAGGTTTGCGGGTCGGGAGTGCGTCTACCACCGCATCTAGTAGATCTCCTACGCCCAAACCGTGCATAGCAGAGACAGGGAAAACCTCAGCGTCCAAACCGAGATTGTAGAAATCCACGTAGTCTTCACCCATTTTCAGGTTGTCGCCCTTGTTGGCGGCCAATACAACCGGACGGTTGGTTCGGCGCAGAATGTCTGCCACATGCTCATCTGCTGCGGTAATACCGGTGGTGACATCGACGACGAAGATGATCACGTCTGCATCTTGGATGGCCAGTTCCGCTTGGGCTCGAATCTCCTCGACAAACTGCTCCGAATCCTCCGCAAGAGGTTCAGCTTCACCTACACGAACCCGGTCGAGTGCTTCAATCCCACCCGTGTCGATCAATATGAAACCGACGCCAGTCCACTCCGCGTCGGCTTGCTGACGATCACGCGTGGTACCAGGGCGATCGTATACGACGGCGATCCGTTCACCGACGATTCGATTGAACAAAGTCGATTTACCCACATTGGGCCGCCCTACCAGGGCGACCAGCGGATAAGCCCGCGCCATAGATCATCACTCCTGAAAAACCTATTCAGAAGGATAAGTATAGTCAATCGAGGGGGTGCTTGCTACTGACTCGTTTCGTCAGTGGTTTCTAGTATCTCAACTTCAATGTCGACGGGGAAGATCGATATGATTGACAGATCATCGAGCAAGACTTCGACCTCTGGGGTGATGGTTGCAGTTCCGACCGGGAAATCAGTTAGATCGATAAAGGCCCTGATGTCTGTCTCCGGGTTGAAGTCGTCTAACGTGGGGACTGGGCCTTCTATGATGATCTCTAGCTGCTCTGGGGAGATGATGGCTTCAAACCCCTCGGCCAGATTAACGACTTCGATGGGGATGTTGATCGACTGGCTGGCGATCTGCGGTTCGACCTGGACCCGGATGCGCACCGTTTCTGTTTCGATGGGGGTCACGCCGGGTGGAAGGCTGATCGTGTTGGTAAAGAATATCGTGTCCGATAGGCCGCTGATGTCTACGGTGAGGCGGATTGAGCCTTCAAGCCGATCGATGACATCGGGGTCGCCCTGGACGGTAACACTCGCGGGATCGGCCTCAATCTGAACCAGGCGATAACCATCTTCCACGCGCCCGATTGGGCTAGGAACAATGCTGATCACCTTAAACCGTGCGTCCTGGGTGATCGGAACGGTCACCACTGCCCGATTCGGGGTGATCGCCACATCTTCGACTGGGTTGCCCTCACTGTCAAGGGCGACCAGTTGAATCTCCTCACGGACCTCACTGCGAACGTCATCAACGTTAACCTCTCCGCGAACTTCACTCACCAGCTCAACCAGGCTTTGCGGACCCTGAAGGGTGACGGAAGGTGGGTCAGTACTGTATTCGCCGAGCGTAAAACCGAGTGGCGGTTGTCCTTGCAGCCCCACCTGGATCGGCACCTCGCGCGTCTCCTCCTGCTCCAAGACAACGCGGACCTGGGTCGGGTTCCAGGCGACAACAGCCACGCGGCGTGATCCTTGGCCGAGTATCTCGACAGTGACCGGCACCTGGTGCACACCGGGCTCGAAGCCTGTCAGGTCGATGGTGGCCAAGATGTCTTCTGCAGAGAGCGACTGCCAGGTACTCTCTTGCGCACGCAGCGTGATCTCAGTGGTAGAGGTTGGCTCGTTGACAATGATCAACCCTGCTGGTGCCTCCACCCCGCTGATTGGTACCCGGCTTGGCAGTGTGCGCACCTCAATCGAGTCGGCATCTTCGGTGGCAACCACCCAAATGGCAATCGCCAGGCCGATGGAGATGATCAACGAGGCCCAGTTGTTGGCCCACCAACGACGAAAGCGATCGCTCATGAGGCTTTGGTTTGCCCTTGATTGGCTCTCGACTTGGGCCTGATCCGGTTGATGAACTGGTTGGTTTGGTTGGCGATCCAGCGCAGCGGGCCGACATTTTCCTGTGTGCGGATGTATTCGTTCAGGATTTTGCGGAGCCGGTCGGCGTCTAGCTTGCGGATGAAGCGCCCCCCTTCCACAACGGAGATGCGCCCACTCTCTTCCGAGACGACAATCGTCACCGAATCGCTGACCTCTGAGATGCCCAGCGCCGCCCGATGGCGCAGCCCCATGCTTGGGTCCGGCATGTTTCGCACCGCCGAGAGGGGCAGCGTACAGGCGGAAGCGGCAATTCGCCCGTTGCGGATGATCACCGCGCCGTCGTGCAGAACCGTTTTCGGGTAGAAGATCGTTTGCAGGAGTTCGCTTGTCACGTGCGCATCGGTCATCACGCCAGTGTTGACGTACTCCTGAACGCCGACATCGCGCTCCAACACGATGAGCGCCCCCTGCCGGCGGATGGACAGCTCGCGTGCGGCGTCACAAATCGCATCGATTGGGCCAGTGGCCTCCCCCAGACTATTCGGATTGAAGAAGCTCACTCGGCCCAGGCGATCTAGCCACAGGCGGAGTTCATCTTGAAAGATTACCGGAACGGCGACCGCTAGCACCGTCAATGAGCGAGTCAGCAACCACGAAAAGGCTTGCAGATTGAGTAAGGTAGACAGCAGCGCGATGATCACCAGGAAGACGGCGATACCCCGCAGCAGGGAGAGGGCACGCGTTCCCCTTGCCAGTTGCAGGATCAAGAAGAACACGGCTGCCACCAGCAGAATATCCAGGATGTTCTGCCAGTCCAGCGGAAGGGTCTGTAAGGTCCAGATAACTTCTTGTAAACTCACCGTGTTTGTCTCACCTCAAGAACAACAGGACGGACCGTTGCCAATCCGCCCTGCCCATTTCTCGCTTAAGGACCGAACCCGCGACGACCCTACTCGCCTCCCAGTTGGGCCAGACCGGCACGATAATCTTCAACATTGGGCGGATCAAGGTCGATGATACGCCGGATCGTATCGGCAGCTTCATCGCGTTGTTCGGCATCGATCTGGATTTCCGCGATTTGTTCAAGCTGTTGGATCGCGTCGTCGCGGCGGCCTTGCTGTTTGTAAATCTCGGCTAGCCGTGAGCGCAGCGGGATCAGTTCCGGATACTGTCGTACCTTCTGTTCCAGCAGGTCGATGGCTCGACTGACCTGCCCACTCCGCACGCAGTAGGCCAGGAAGCCATCAATGGCTTTCATGCCTTCGTCAATGTTGTTCTGCCGGAAGTAGAGGCTTGAAATTTCCAGGACCGTTTGGGCGTCATCGGGGGCCATCTTCATCGCTTGTTCGTAGTAGCTCAGGGCCTGGCGCAGGTTGAGCTGTTGGGCTTCAATGTCGGCCAGGGCCCGCAGCACCGCCGCGACTTGAGCCTGACTGGCGTCATTGTCACGGGCGTATACCATCGCCTCCTGGAAGACTTCGAGTGCTTTGCTCTTGTCTAGCAGCATTTTGTCGTGGAAGGACCCCATCTCAAGATACTGTCGGACAGCGTCATCTACCCGGCGCTGGCGTTTGAGCATATCTATCACCCGGCGCCGAGCGTTCATGTCGCCAGGCCACAGCTCAAGCACCTCACCAAAGAGGTCTGCGGCTTTGTCTTCATTGCCACGAATAAGATAGGTATTGGCGACCAGTTTGATCTTATCAGCCGCTTCCTGATTGCGGCCCGCACGCGCCATGACGTCGGCCATCCGGCGGTGGGCCGGCAAGTAATCGGGGCTCTTTGATAGGGCGTAGAAGACTTCCTCCATCGCCAGTTCGATTTTGTCGGCAGCCAAACACTCGTCGATTCGCTGCATACTGGCTGCGATTTCTGGCCGTCCACCCTCAAGGATAAGCTCCATCAAGCTGTTGACGTAGCTCGCCTTACCCTGCATCGCATAGCCAGAGAAGGCCCGAGTTAGCTTGCTGCGCCAGATTTCGTCGTCCAAATAAATGGCTAGCGACTTAGCCAGATCGGCCAACTCTTCAGTCGGTTTGCCTTCTAAGCTGGCGATCAGACGGTCATAGCCTTCAGTGTCGGTCGGTTGACTGTTGAGCAGATTGTCCGCGCGCCGCAGTGAGTCGACCATGCGTTGGGCCGCCAGTTCGATCTCACGCAGTTCAAAATGCGTCAGGCCAAGCGCCAAGCTACCCGCAATGGTGTAGTCAGGGTCATCGATCACATGGGCCAGCATCTTGAAGGCATCTTTGGTCTTGCGTGCCTGTTGGTACAACACACCGAGATTAAAATAGAGCGCGGAGTGATTGACACCCGCGGCGAATACTTGCTCATAGTGTTCAATGGCCATCTCGATGTCACCGATTTGATGTGCTTCGATCGCCTGGAGCAAGTGCGGTTGAGCGCTCATCGGTACTTGACCACTGAAGATCATATCCGCCAGGACGCCCATCGCGTGTTTCGCGGCCTCTTCTGCTGGGCTGCGGTTCTCGACGGCTTCGGTCAGTTCCTCGTCGTCAAAAACAACCTCGGAGCTTTGGACGGCCACTGCTTCGCCGCGACTGCCCAAATCTGGCGGAGGGGTAGCGGGTTGGATCGGCGTGTTTGCTTTGAGGTCGGTGATGGCAGCGCGCACTTCTTCGTTCAGAGAATCAATCTGCATCGCCCGCTGCAAGGCCTGCATGGCGCGTTCGGGCTGGTTCATCTTGGTCTGTAAAATGCGCGCCAGAGACAGATACGAGAAGATCGCCTTGTGATGATTGTTGCGGTCTTTTTCGTAAACCTTACTCAAACGGAAGTGTGCCTGGGCCAGGTCGGGGTTGGCGGAGACGGCATTCTCCCAGTTGGTGAGTGCGCGTGGCCCCTCTTTACGCTGGAAGTAAATCTCAGCGATTGCCAGGTAGGTATCCGCTGCCTCTTTGGTTTTTCCATCGATCTCGTAAAACTCAGCAATTTTCTCTTTGGGAAGGGGGTCGCTGGGGACGAGTTGGCTGACCTTACGATAGGCCAGTAAAGCTTGATCGCGCCGACCGGATTCCACCAGACAGACGGCCAAGCCAGTCAACGCCTGGGGGTCGTTCGGCTTTGCTTTAAGGGCGGCCTCATAGGCCTGGATGGCCCGTTTCCAGTCACGGTCCCAGGCTGCGTTGGCGGCCTCGCGCATCGCTTGTTGATAGGCGTCTATATTAACCATACTCACCCTTTGATTTTTGTTAATGTCGCGCCGCGCAATGAAGTTAGAAGATGCTCGTAGTATAACATCTGGCTCGAAGTCGCTGCAATTGAGTTAGATGGGAGCGGCAAGGTCTCATGCTTAAGCTTGGCCGGGGCCCCCGTGATGTGCGATGCTTAGAGCCTGATCCACACTGGGTGCAACATCTACCAGCAGGTCGCCGGCATATAGCTCAATAAACATTTGGGCCACCAGATTCACAAAGGGTGAGGCCGAGACAATGATTACATGAGCCAGATTGGGGTGTTTGGCGATTCGGGACTGTGCGATCTGTGGGAGTTTGGTCAGAATCTCAGGTGGAATCTCGTAATCTTGCGCATCTATGATGACGGAGACCGGGTGCGATACGCTGTCCAACAAGCCCTCAGGTGTGGTCTGTGCCTTGACAAACGAAGGCCAGTCCCAACGCCCCACATAGCGCTTGAGCATAATGCGACGATTTTGATCGTACCAATCCACACTGACCTTCATTTGCCGGTCCCCAATGAAGTACTCAGGGGTGGCCAAATGACCACCCCTTCCAGTTTCTAACTGTATTCAAACTGAGGACGGCTGTCAAGCAATCTGGCGATGGCCTGGGCTAGAAGCCTTCCAGCTGAGAGAAGTCCGCCACACCGTCGGCCATAGCTACAATGTGCTGCAACAAGGCCAAGCGATTGGCGCGTACATCCGGGTCAGGGTCCATCACCAGCACCCCACCCTCCGTCGCAGGTGCGAAGAAGGCGCTGATCTTCGGGACCAGCTTCTCGAATGCAGTGAGCATCTCATCCAGGTCAGGCTTGCGACTCAGGTCGGCCGCGATCTCCTGATAGGCCTTGACCAGATTTAGCTCAACCTGCTCAGCAAAATCATCTGGGCGCAGGACGTAAGTCTCATCTTGATTGCGCGTGATGCGGGCGCAGCGAGCATAAGCGTCAAGGATATTCTCCCAGCCTTTGCTTTTGATCCAGACGCTGAGCTGCCTGGCGTGTTCTGCGGCTCGATAAGGATTGTGGCCCTGCTCGGCCAGCACGGCCTCGACAACATCGTGATTGAAGGTCTCGCGCAGCACGACGCGCTCGCGACCGATGATGAAGGCCAGTGCCTCTGTCTTGGCGTCATCTGTGACGAAGTTTTCACCCAGGTCACGGGTATAGCCTAGTGAGGCCCAATCAATCAGTTCGCGTAGGTCGAGGTCAAGTTTCCGGCCCAGTGCAATCTGGACAATGCCGACCGCTGCACGGCGCAGACCGTAGGGGTCAGATGTGCCGCTTGGTACCAGGCCAACCGCAAACAAGCCGACGATACTGTCGAGCCGATCTGCCAGCGCTACTGCCAGACCGATCGTGGTTT
>JAADYZ010000420.1 GCA_010092775.1 Chloroflexota bacterium | reverse complement strand
GAAGACTACGCGGAGCGGCGCTACCGTTTGGTGGCCCAAGGTGTCGATCTCCTGCAACAGCTAGACGCCTTGCCGCTCCCCATGCCAAGCGATGCCTTGCCCGATGATCCCATCGAGCGCCTGATTAGCCATTTTCGGCGCAGCACCAAACTCGCGCCAACTCAGCTAGCAGATGCCTCATCGCCATCCACGCCCGTCATACCGACTGAGGAAACCCAAGCCACACCATGACGCGTCTGAGCCTTGCATTGGCGCTCACAGCCTTTTTAAGCGCCTGCACACTGGCCGATACACCCATCCCAGCCGGTCCAATTCAAACTGGCCCGATCGAACTACCCATGTCCGCACCAGCCAGCCTGCCAAGTACAACGAATGGCCAGGCCATCTACGAACAGAACTGCCAGAGCTGTCATGGGCCAGTCGGCATGGGCCTGGGAGAGGTGGCGGAGGAGCTAGAATCGCAAGGTGCTGTGTTGCCCAACCTCGCGGATCCTGAGATGGTCTACGCCAGCAGTCCGCAGCATTGGTATGGAATCATCACCAACGGCAATATCGAAGGCCTGATGCCGCCCTGGGAAGACGCCCTGACCGCACAAGAACGCTGGGATGTCACCTTCTACTTATATCGATTTAGTCTAAGGGACGATCAGCTTTCACTGGGCGAAGAGGTCTATCAGGATCTGTTTGTAGAGGCGTTCGGCCCAGACGCCCAGCGCTCTGAGCTAGCGGATCCGGCGGTGTTTGCCAACCTGAGCCGCCAGAATCTCGCGAATCGATTGTCCGAGGTCGCGCCAGTCGACTTGACGGATGAGGAACTGCAAGCCGTCGCCACCTATCTCCAAACGCTGCTAGTACCAGACATGGCCAACATTGAAGTCGCGCCAGATGATGGAGCAGGCTCGCCAGAATCGGCAAGTCAGGGGCCTGAGCAAAGCGAAGCACAAGCTCCGGGTATCGTGCAAGGTCAGGTCATCAACCGCAGCATTGGCGGCGACCTGCCCACTGATCAGCAGATTCAGTTGATTGGCGTGGAGTTGGGCGGCGGAAATCGCGTCAATGAGTTCCTGAATCGCAGTACTACCTTAGACGATGAGGGCCGGTTCCGCTTTGACGACGTGCCAGTCGACGGCGTAGAGACCGCCTATATCGTGCGGTTGATATACGAGGGGGTGGAGTTCAGTACTGGGGCCAGCTTTGAAGGCGAACAGACCACTCTAGAGATCCCCTTGACGATTTACGACGCTATCTTTGATCCATTCGTTATCACCGTAGATGCGATGAATCTTGTGGTTCGGCGTGGGCCTGAAGCGCTGCAAGTGGTTCAGGTCGCACGGTATAGCAACAGCAGTGATCGGGTGTTTGTGACTGAAGCCCCCATTGTTGGTGGACGCCGCGGCAGCGTCCGGGTCAATGTACCGAGTTCAGCCTTCAGCCTCAGCTTTGGTGATGGCCAGATCGGCGGACGCTATGTGGTCTTTAACGATCAGCTCTACGATACGCGTCAAGTGCTGCCCGGAGCGGATGCCCACAGTGTGGCTAACAGCTACTTCCTCCCCTTTGATAACTCTCACGATCTGCTCCTTCCAATCGCCTATCAAACGCAGCAGGTCAACCTGTTCGTCGAAGAGGGGCTGGTCATCCGCTCCGATCAACTGCGTGAGGCAGGCGTCGAAATCATCGACGGGCAGGCCTACACCACCTATGTCGGTACAGACTTCGCCCCAGGGCAGGCTCTCACCGGCCAGATTCAGGTGCAAGGGGCCGGCAACCTGACCTTATTGCTGACAGCCGGGGTGCTGCTCGTTGTGGTCGTGTTGGTGGGCAGCAGTTTCGCTGGCATTCGCCGGACGGTCCAGACACGCCAGCAGCAACCACCCGCGATTGATCAGCTCTCTACACCAGTCCAAGCTATGCTGCGCCAGATCGCGGCGCTAGACGACGCCTATACGGGCGGCAAGCTCAATCGTTACGAATACGAGGAGAAGCGCAGCGCCCTCAAAGCGGACCTTGCCAAACGTCTGCTGAATCGAAAAGCGTCATCCAAGGATTAGGGCTGCTCGCTGGCTTCGATGGCGGTCCGCAGGCGCTGGATTTCCGCTTTGAGTTCGGCGATGTCGGCACTCAGATCGACCTCGTCACGTTCCCAATCCTGCTCAAGATAGAGCGAAACAATCACCAGCAGGAAGATCGCCCCGTACAACTCGACCGTTAACCCATTGAGCAAATCGACGGTGCTGGTGCTGCTCAAGAAGCGAGCCGCCTCCGCGAGAATCAGCGAGACAAAAGCAGTCGCCAGGATCGGGAAGAGCGATTCATAGCGATCCAGCCGCTCGGGGATGACGGCATTCACCGCATTGATGACGATGGTCACAACAATGGCCAGACCGACAGTTACCCCAAAAGGAATATCGACCAGAGCATACAGCAGCACCAGCCCAAAGACGATAAAGGTGGGCAAGGCCGCCGCCGGAAATTCGAAGAAGTTCTTGAGAAAACGTCGCATTATGCACCTCCAAAGCGTAGTCAAATCGCGCTGGTGCGGAGTTTACCTCTCTCGCTACACTGTGCCGCGTGCAATTCATAACTGAACGACTCCAAGCTCTTCCCTGGGCGGTGATCCTGGCCTGGGCCTTGCGGATCGCGTTAGTCGGCTTTGCCGTTGAGGCGACCAGCCACATGCCACAGTACGTGGTCACGGGCGAGCCTCGCCCGGTTGAAACCGAACATCCAATCACCTGTGTGCATACACGCCTGACCGACGAGGTTGAGGAGTGGAAGATTCAGCGCACCCTATCCCTCGTCAATGAGATGGGAGCCACCACCATTGTCGAGTTCTTTCCCTGGGCTTATATGGAGGGTGCCGCCAAAGGCGACTACTATTGGGATCACGCTGATATGGTGATCGAACATGCGCGTGCGCAAGGGCTGACCATCATCGCGCGGATCGGCCTGGTCCCCGAATGGGCCCGCCCAGAACGTACAACTGGTCAGGCGGACACGACCCTCAACCACCTTGATCCTGAGAATTACCAAGACTTAGCCGACTTTGTGGCCGTCTTCGCTGAGCGCTATCAGGACGAAATCCAGCACATCATCATCTGGAACGAACCCAATCTTGCTTTCGAATGGGGCTTCCGCCCAGTTGATCCCGCCGAGTATGCCCATATGCTGTCGGTGGTCTATCCGGCAGCCAAACGTGGCAATCCGGATGTGCAGATTTTGGGCTTGGCGTTAGCACCCACCCTGGAGCCGGTCGGCAGCCAGCATGGCATGAACGATCTGGCCTACCTGGAGCAGTTCTATCAAGCCGGGGGAGGCGAGTACATGGATGCATTGGCTGTCCATACCTACGGGTTCAAGTTCCCGCCGGATGATCCGCCAGCGCCAGAGGTACTCAACTTCAGGCGGGCCGAACTGCTGCACGCAGTCATGCTTGAGTACGCTCAAGCGGAGACGCCAGTCTACATCACCGAAACCGGTTGGAACGATCACCCACGCTGGACGCGTGCTGTGCGCCCTGGCCAACGCATCAGTTACACGATTGATGCGCTGGCCTATGCCGAGGAAAACTGGCCCTGGGCAGAGTCGCTGTGCATCTGGGTTTTCCGCACCCCACGCCCAACCTTCAGTTACCCAGATTACTTCACACTCGTCACCACTGATTTCGTACCCAAACCGATCTACTTTGAGCTACAAGCCTGGGCGCGCGGTTGGACGGCCAATCAAACAAACCCCTAACAGGCGGGCCAGTACAACAAATTCACACAAAAAGTGGTTGACAGCCTGACAGGAGGCTTCTATACTGCATACTACGAGCGACCTAAATGGTATATTTTCTGTTAGAAGCTAGTGAACGCACTGTATGGCTACCTCATCACGTGATTGGTTAGACTATCAAGCTGATTTAATTGAAGCGCTTCTGGCCTCCCACAAGTTGGAGGCACTTGTCGTTGGCGTGCAGGTCTCGCCACGTTGGATCCGCTACAATTTGCAGCTTGGCTTAGGGATCAAGATCAGCAGCGTCCAAAACCTCTCGGAAGAGCTGGCGATGTCGCTGGGCGTCGATGCCGTGCGAGTGGCCCGCAACAACGGTGTGCTAGCTGTAGAGGTCCCCCTGCCTGACCCTGAGCCGGTTTACATGCTCTCGCTGGTTGAGAATCTACCCGAACTCACTCATGCAACCTCCATCCTCGGGCTGGGCGTCGATGGCAATCCCCTCATTCTTGATCTCACTGCACCAGAAGTCACGCATGTCTTGGTAGCCGGGGCCACCGGCACGGGCAAGACTGAACTCCTGCGCACCATGCTCTTATCGTTGGCGCTCTACAATCGCATCACCCATGTGCAAATGGCACTGATCGATCCGAAACGGCGCGGCTTGGGGCCGCTCTTTAACCTGCCGCATCTGGTTGCACCGGTTGCCACTTCGCCGTCCAATGCTTTGGTCTTGCTGCAAAACGTCGTCGATGAGATGGTCCGACGCGACCGCGAAGACGCGCCCCCACTGCCTCGCATCGTGGTAGCGGTAGATGAAGTGGGTGACCTGCTCAGTATTGCTGACAAAGAGGTCGAGCAGCTATTGGTGCGGCTAGCCCAGCGTGGGCGCGAAGCCGGCATCCATTTGATCTGCAGCACACAACGCCCCTCCGCCGATGCTATTCCAGGTGCCCTGAAGGCCAATCTTCCGGCCCGGCTGGTCGGAAAAGTAGCCAGCAGTCAGGAAGCCTTGATGGCAACCGGCATCCCTGGCACCAACGCCGAGCAGTTGACCGGCGCGGGCGACTTCTTGTCGATCGTTGGCTCCAAAGTGCAGCGCTTCCAAGCTGCCTATAACGACCCCCTTGATATTGAACGCATCGTGGAGTTCCTGCTATCATCCCCTGCGACTGACATCGAACGCTAATCCGGAGGGCTGTTGAACAACCGCATTATTGTTCTCATAGGCGTTCTAGTCTTTGCGCTGACCTTGGCCGTTATCGTTGGGCTACAGATTAGCGGGCAGATCGCGGGGGTTGTGTTTGGTATGGCGGTGGGTTTGGTCATTGGCGCAGTCATTGGCAGTCTGACCACCTTAGCCGCGGCCCGGCAAGCCGCGCCGCCCCCAGCATCTGGGTCTCCTCCGCGCCATCAAGCCCCGCAGGCGGGCTTTGCCGATTATGATCCGGTTGACCCAACCGCCACCATCCACCTCACGCAAGATCAGGCTGAGGCGCTGCTACTGGTTTTGCACCGTCAGCAAACGGCCCCCAGCGCTTTCCCATTGACCCCGACCGGTCGAACACGCAACTTCTCAGCAGTGGGTGGGGCTGAACTCCCAGATGACGAAGACGAGTATTAGAACCAGCATCCTGGCAATGCTGGTCTTGCTTTCACTGTCTGCTTGCACCCAGCCAGAAGACGCCACCTGGACCAGCGTGCAGAACAGCGGCGTCTTGCGGGTCGGAATGGACGCAGCCTATCCACCCTTTGAGGTGATCAATGCCGAAAGTGGCGCCTTTGAGGGCTTCGACGTTGACCTGGCCCTAGAAATTGGCGAGCGACTAGGGCTTGAGATCGCCTTTACCAACATCTCATTTGACGGCCTTTACGACGCCTTACTGACCAATCAAGTTGACGTAGTCATTTCCGCTCTGCCTGTACTGGACGACGTGCAAGGTCGCGCGCTGTTCACGCTGCCCTACTTCAACAATGGAGATCGTCTGGTCATGCCAGTCGGAGCCGACTTCGTGACTATGTCGGACCTTGAGGGGCGCACCCTCGCTGTCGAGCTAGGTTCCGGTGGAGATGTCGAAGGACGCCTCTGGGAACGCCGCCTGCGCGACCTGAATATCTATCGCTACAATACACCTGCTGAAGCGCTGCAAGCCGTCGCAGAAGGCCAGGCCGATGCCGCCCTGGTTGATGCCATCAGCGCGCGCCTGGGCGTTGGGCAGAATCCAGACCTGGCCCTCGGTGAGCACGTTAACGAAATCTTGTTTGCAGGGGCGGTTCATCCCAACAGCCGACGGCTCAAAGCGCAGCTTGATGCCGTATTGAACGAGATGCTGCGCGACGGAACCGTCGATGCGCTGCTCGAACGCTGGTTCGGTCCGCAGCGCGAAGTAGAAACATCAGGGGCGCACCCTTTGGCACGCCCCTATACAGTTAGTTTAGCCCATTAATGCGCTCTTGCAGTGCATCCCGGGTGGCTTGTAGCTCGGCCAGCTTATCGCGCTCGCGCTGGACAATGTGGTCCGGCGCCTTGCTCACAAATTCCTCGTTGCTGAGCTGGCGCTCGGTGCGTTCAATTCGGCTGGTCACATCTTCAAATTCTTTCTTCAAGCGTTCCATCTCGGCTTCGAGGTCCACTAGACCCGCCAGCGGCAGGTAGGCCGTCACGCCGCTCACAGTCACTGTAGCGGCCTGCTCCGGCACCTCGCCCAGGTCGGCGGCGATGCTCAACTGCTCCGGATCGACATTCGCTAGGCGGCTGAAGAGTTCCTTCCGTTCATCCAGCAGATCCGCGAACTCACCGCTGTTGATCAGCATGGCAACCTTGCGCCCTGGCTGTACGTCATATTCGGCACGGATGTTACGGATACCCCGGATCAACTCCATGATCAAGGCCATTTGTGCTTCCGCTTCTGGATCAACGCGTGACTTGTCGAACTTAGGCCAGCGGGCGATGATCAAGGCCTCGCCTTCATGTGGGATGTGCTGCCAGATTTCCTCCGTCACGTAGGGTACATAGGGATGCAGCAGCCGCAACGACTGATCCAGGACATAGGTCAGGATTTTGAGCGTCCGTTGGCGAGCTTTCTTGTCTTCGCCATAAAGCGCAATCTTGCTGATCTCGATGTACCAGTCAGCATACTCCCCCCACACAAAGTCGTAGATTTGACGGCCCGCTTCACCATAGAGATAACTTTCAAACAGACGATCCACATTCTCGATCAAGTTGTGAAGTCGGCTCAAAATCCAGCGGTCAGGCAGCGGGAGGTCTTTACGCGGCATCCGGCTGGTCGACACATCGCCGTCGATGTTGCTGGTCAGGAAGCGAGCGGTATTCCACAGCTTGTTGGCAAAGTTGCGGTTCGATGCAATCCGGTCAATCGACAGGTTCATGTCGTTGCCCGGGGTGCTGCCAGTCAGTAAGGTAAAGCGCAGCGCGTCGGTGCCATACGCATCCATTACCTCCAGCGGGTCGATTACGTTGCCTTTGGTTTTGCTCATCTTCTGGCCCTTTTCATCGCGGACCAAGCCATGCAAGAAGATCGTTTCAAAGGGGATCTCTTCCCGCAGCGAAAGGCTCATCATAGCCATCCGAGCCACCCAGAAAAACAAAATATCGTAACCGGTCTCCATCATCGTTGTTGGATGGAAGCGTTGGAGGTCTGGCGTCTCATCTGGCCAGCCGAGCGTACTAAAAGTCCATAGGCCTGAGCTGAACCAGGTATCTAGCACATCTGGATCGCGTTCCAGCTTGCTTGACCCACACGAGGGGCAGGTATCCGGCTCCTCGCGCGCCACGATGATGTCCCCACAGTCCTCGCAGTGCCAGGCCGGAATGCGATGCCCCCACCACAACTGGCGGCTGATACACCAATCGCGGATGTTGGTCAGCCAATGCTCCCAAATCTTACCGAAGCGCTCCGGTACAATCTTGATCTGCCCTTCGCGGACGGCGGTCAGCGCCTGTGCTGCCGGTTCATCCATCTTGGCGAACCATTGCGTACTGACCAGCGGTTCGATCACCTCGCCGCCGCGCTGCGATCGTGGCACAGTCATCGTGTGTATGTCGGTCTTGATCACCAGGTCAGCCGCTTCCAGATCGGCCCAGAGCTTTTTGCGGGCCTCAAAGCGATCTAGCCCTGCGTATGGTCCGGCGTTCTCGTTGAGCGTGGCATCCTTGTTCATGATGTTGATGATCGGCAGTTCGTGCTTCAGGCCAATCTCATAGTCGTTCGGGTCGTGGCCCGGCGTGATCTTCAAGGCCCCCGTCCCGAATTCCATGTCGACGTATTAATCCGCAATGATCGGAATCTCACGGTCGAGCATTGGCACCTTGGCCATTTTGCCGACCATCTCTGTGTAGCGTTCGTCCTCCGGGTGAACTGCCACAGCTGTATCCCCCAGGATCGTCTCTGGCCGGGTGGTCGCCACGGGCAGGTAGCCGCTGCCATCAGCCAGCGGATATTTGAAGGTATAGAGCGTTCCTTGCTCTTCTTCGCGCTCTACTTCCAGATCGCTGACAGCCGTCTGAAGATTTGGCGACCAGTTGATCATATAGGTACCTCGATAGATCAGACCGCGCTCGTACCAGCGCACGAAGGCCTCCGTTACGGCGCGGCTCAGCCCCTCATCCAGCGTAAAGCGTTCGCGTTCCCAATCACAACTCGCACCGAGGCGGCGCAACTGCTGGGTAATGCGGCTGCCGTAGGTGTTCTTCCATTCCCAGGTGCGGCGCAGGAACTCCTCGCGCCCGACCTCTTTCCGCGTGGTTCCTTCCTCGATCAGCATCTTCTCGACCATCAGTTGGGTGGCAATGCCTGCGTGATCGGTGCCGGGCACCCACAGGGCCGCTTTCCCCTGCATCCGGGCATGGCGGATCATGAGGTCTTCAAGCGAGACAAACAGCGCATGGCCTTGATGCAAAGCTCCAGTCACGTTGGGCGGCGGGATGCTGATCGTGTAGGGTTCAGCATCTTCGTCAGCCACCTCTGGCTTGAACCATCCGTTCGACTCCCACCACTCGTACAAGCGTTCTTCGGTGGCTTTGAAGTCGTAAGTCTTGGGCATTTCTTTGGTTGGGTTTTGTAGCACGGTGTTTCTCCTCCTGATTGGTGATGGGCGTTCCCGCTCTCAACTTCTAGCGGTCAGCTTTCTGGTCTCTTTTGGCGACGTTGGCTTCTGCTTAAGCGACCGACCTGGGGCCTAGCATCCGCTTTGAGCTTTTCAGCAAAGGAATACAGCATCTTCCGACATTGGGTCACCTCCTCAGCCACCTCACGATCGATAGTCTGGTCAATCAAGTTGAAGTCATGGGCTAGCTCTAGTTGATAGTCCAACTCACTAGCTGACCTCGCAGCAATCGTACATAAGCCAATCAACTCTGCCTGGCTATCACGTCCACACCCCTCAGCAATACTGGACGGGATGGATGAAGCCGCCCGCCTCATCCGGCTGGTTAGGCCGAACGGTTCTTCTCTGCGGAACTGCTGTGTTCGCCTGTAAACGATCAAAGTCAAGGCAGGGCCCTCCTGCCAAACTAGCAACTTCCTGAAGTCTCGCATCGCATACCCCATTGCTGAAAGCCAATGGCTGAGAGCCGACGGCCCCAAACCAAAAACGCCTGCTCCATCTAAGGACGAAGCAGGCGCGATTCGCGGTACCACCTTAGTTCGCCGATTTGCGCACCGCGCAATATCCGCACACTTAGGGCGCTGTAACGGGCGCACCCGTAGCGGCTCTAGGGTCAAGACCGGTCTGCCGCATGCTCCTGAGTGACATTCAGCGGGCGCTTACACTGGGAGGCTTCCAGCCAATGACCTCACCATCTCTGCGTGTGTGGACCAATATCTGGCCACCCGCTTACTCTTCTCAATCAACGCAATGGATATCAGTTGTTCAGTACGCGTAGCATAGCACAAAGCCAAAAAGGCTTCAAGCTAGATCAAAGCGCCGATAGACCCGGCGGGCTTGGCTCAGCAGCCGCTCATAAGCACCAGATTGAAGCTCGGCTTTGACAAGCTGCTTGCGTTCTGCTAAACGCTCGCTGTGTACCGGGTCGGGGAATCTCTCCATAATCCTGCGGATGTGCGCCAGATTGGCTTCGTCGTGCTCGAAGGGCTTGAAGTCCGCATCATACTGCTGGTTGACCTGTTCAATCACCACGCCAAAATCGTCAATCACTTGTCCGAAGGGTGCAACGACAATTTGATCGCGCACCGGCCAGATAGTCCGGTAGAAGCGAATGTACTGACGCAGTAGACCATGCAGTGTAAAATGATCGAAGCGAGTCTTAACGGATGCCACGGCATCAAACGGTCGACGGATCAATGCGACGGTAGGAATGCCCCAGCGCGCCCCTTGGACGATCTGTGCCGGTATATGTAGGTGATGGGCGACACGCGGCTTAGCGGGCGCCTGAGCCACTTTGAAGGCCATCATGGCGAAATTGTTGGCCGATCCACCAAAGCCTTCGATCACAATGTCTGTCTCGCGTGAAACGGTGCGGAGCGGGAATTTCTGACGATAACGAGACAAGCGGAAATATAACGATGGATAGCGTTGTAGCCAGTAGCTCAGTTCTTGTTTGATCATTTGAATAAGGGCTGGTTGGGTGACACCGATCGAACCAAGTATAGCGCAGGTATACCGCCAGTTGACAAGTCAGCCGACTCCGTGTAGACTTTTTGAATAGATCGTTTGTTCTAACCACAGTAAAGGACATACTTGATGTTGGAAACTAACTCAGAAGCAACCAAGCCCGTCACCGACGGTGTCATCCTCAAGATTCCCGGTGTGATTGAAGGCAAGATGTTTGGCTATATGGGCTACAAGGTAAACGGTAAGATGTTCGCCTTGCTGTGTGGCAACGGCATCGCCGTCAAGCTGCCCAAAGAGCGCGTTGCATCGCTTCTCGAACGCAGCGATGCCAAGCCTTTCGAACCTAAAGAAGGCAACGTGTGGAAGGAATGGGTGCTGATCGAACCGGCTGATCCAAACAAGCTGGCCAATGAAGAAGCCCTGTACCTGGAATCCGTCGAATACGTAACACCCTGACGAGCACCCACAGGAAAACAGCAAGCACGCTTGACGGCGTGCTTGTTCTATTCTGGTAGATCGATCACGCTACTCGTACTTCAGCGCGCTAACCGGGTTCAATTGGACGGCACGCAAGGCCGGATAAATGCCCGACAGCAAGCCGATGAACAGCGAGAAGATCAGGGCGAAAATGGGCAGCCAGAGAGGTGTCACCGACAGGGATACCGGGTCAGCGGCACCGCCTTGGGCTGTGGCTTGTGCTGCGATGAACTGCCCACCAATGAAGTCGATGATCTCGGCCACCCCAATCCCCGCGATAATGCCGCCAATACCGCCGATCAAGCCAATGGCGGCGGCCTCACTGATGAAGACTGTCAACACATCCCGATTGCTCGCTCCAACGGCCTTCATCAGGCCGATCTCACGTGTCCGCTCCAAGATCGACATAATCATCGTGTTAGCGATGCCAATCGCCGCCACAATCAGTGAGATGGCTCCGATCCCGCCGAAAGCGGCCTGGATGATCACGAAGAAGATGTTGACTTGCTGCAAAATGCTGGTGGCCGAAAAGGCAAACAAACCTAGATCAACCACACGGTTTTCGACTTCAATGGTGTCAGCGGCATCGGCTACGATTACGATCGCTTGCGTATAGCCGTCTCGGTCGGGGTTGGGGCGGTTGCCAGTAGCCCAGGTGTTGAGTTCCTGCATATCCGACACGCTCATGAAAATAGTCGTGTCGCTCTCGCCGCCAACCTCCTCAAGTACACCAATCACCCGCAACCGGATCGTGCGGCTTTCTGCCTCTCCTGTTTCATCGCTAAATCGGGTCATCTCCATCTGGAGTGTTTGACCAAATAGGTCGGGCAGTTCGCGTTCCGGGTCAAAGTTGGGATTACGTGGATCAAAGAAGCGTTCCGCAACGGCTGACCCCACTACCACCGACAGCCGGCCCAACCGGTTGGTTCCCTCGATCGCTTCAAGATCAAGCGCATCTGCCGCACGTGGGTCGATGCCGACGAGCGTTGTACTGCCTTCCAATCGATTGAGCTTCAATGTGTACTGGCCGAAGAAGCTGACACGTGGTGTGACGGCTTCCACCTCATCCCAATCCTCAATATCCGCGAGAACACGCGGGGTCAATAGGGTCGCTTCTTGTGCTTCCCGACCGCCATCGACGAAAGCCGCACCTGAGAACACCGTGATCTGGTTCAAAGCGCCAATCGAGGAGAAGCTTTCAGTGGCGTTGGCCTGAATGCCGCTCGCCAACGACACCAGTACGACAATCGCTGCCGTCCCGATTAATACGCCCAACGCGGTCATGATCACACGACCGCGCATCCGATTCAAGTTCGACCAGACCAGGCTGGTAATGTCGCGCAAGTTCATCGATTCAACTCACCAATCCACCTAATCCAAAGAAGCCCAGGAGGCCTCGCAGAATGCGCTGCATCAAGGTTAGGTCGTCTTCTGCTGCCGCGCCTGTCCGTTCTGTCGCCTCATCGGTTTCGGGGTCAATCGTGATATTCGACTCCTCATTGAATGAGGCGCCCTCTGTGTCCTCGACCATCAGCGTAAAAGTCTGGGTCAGCACGCGCGGCTGCTGGAAGCTATCGAGATAGTTCACACGTACCTCGAACGAGACAGTGCCCGACTCCAGCGCGGTGGCGCTGGCGATAACTGATCCAGATGTGCCGCCATCCAAGGGCCCAATGTAGCTCGGTCCGTCAATCACGATATCGAGCGCGTCGCTGACCACCTCCACTGTGTTGACATTGATCTGCCGTTCACCGATATTGGTAATATCAATTGGGACGTCAAAGACATCACCCACCAGAATGATCGGGGGGAGTGGCTCGAACAGGCTGATCGAGACAAAGGCTGTATCGACGATTTGCAGGCTGATGGCAATCGTCTCTTGCTGCGCGACCCCGAAGTTGTCTTCATACTCCAACAGCACATCAATAGGAACAAGGCCAGCCTCTGCATCGCCATCGACAACCAGATCGAAGCTGACCGACTGCTGCTGCCCAGCGCCAATCTCCTGTTGAAAGAAGACGTTACTGGTACCGACCGGTGCAAGAGGATCAAGGCTGGTCGCGTCACTTCCCAGACGCACAAAGACCTGGCGAGCCGGACCATCACCCACATTGATCAGGTCGAGCGTCAGGCGAAAGGTGCTACCCGGGGAGATTGCATCGGTGCTGGCGCTGTAGGTTTGCAGCAACAAACGCGGGGCTTGGGCTGTAACAGAACCTAATTCCAAGGGGACACTCTGTGTGTCGGTAAAATTGCCGCCACTATAGCTGTTATATTGCAGCAAGAAGTCCTGTACCACCCGCTGACTGGGTGACTGGATCAAGGTCAATGGGACGACGACTGTTGTTGATTGATCAAGGTCGATGTCGTCATCCAGGCCAATCGCAGAACTGCTGCCAAGGGCCGGGCTAAAGACCTCGCTCTGACCTAGATTAATCACGATGTTGGTGGCCGAGCGATTGCCCACGTTGCGGACCGTCAGTTCAACCAGCAGCACGCTCGGATCATCCGCTGACACGTTGACGGCGGCCCCTTCGATCACCAGACGTGGGCTACCTGTATCCTGCCCCTGGAAAGGCGACAGCCCCACAACATAGACACCAATCTCTTGCATGTCGGTCAGTCTCGGTCCACCAAATTGTGAGTTATGAAAGGTGAAGCTCACGGGCAAATTGTAGTAGCCAGTCTCGATGGTATTGGAGATAGCAATCGTGATCGTGGCGGTCGCCTGCGCACCGATGCCCATGTGACCAAAGCGAGGTCCCGCGCCAAGGGCCACAAATTGACCGTCACCTGCTGCAACAATCACCTCGTTCGCACCGGCACTACCAATGTTGGTAAAGGTAATAATCAGATCGAACTCCATCCCGCGCTCAAGCTGGTCAGCACCTTCGGGTAGCCGCACCTCCCACGAATCCACGTTGAACGCGGGATTGCCACCCTGCGCCTGACCGATCTGTCCGGACTGAGCAAAGCCCCAAAATGCCAGCAGCAAAGCGGCGGCAATGCGCATTGATCGTTGGATAAGAGAAGACATCAGGGTACACCTCCTAAATGGCGGCGGTATCTTCAGAGACAATCTTGCCGTCTAGCATGTGGACAACCCGCTTGGCGAATTCTTCCAAGCGAGGATCGTGGGTCACCAGAATGATCGTCTGGCCTGCATCATTGAATTCGCGCAGCATACTCAAAATCTCGACGCCCGTTTTGGAGTCCAGATTGCCGGTCGGTTCGTCACCCAGCAAGATCGACGGCTGATTGACCAGCGCCCGTGCCAAGGCAACGCGCTGCTGCTGACCGCCAGAAAGCTCGGTCGGTTTGTGCGTCATCCGATCACCCAGACCGACCCGCTCCAGCAGTTCGGAGGCTCGTTCGCGGCGCTTGGCGGGCGCAACACCAGAGAATATCATCGGGAATTCGACGTTTTGCTGTGCGGTCATGGTCGGGATCAGGTTGAAGGATTGGAAGACAAATCCTACTTCTCGCTGACGATAGACAGCCAACTCGTTTTGATCCATTGACGTGACAACCTTGTCATCGACCTTGATCTCGCCATCGTCTGGGGTGTCCAGCCCGCCCAACAAGTTCATGAGGGTGCTCTTGCCCGAGCCGCTAGGGCCCATCAACGCCAGCAGCTCACCGCGCTTGACCTGCAAGTCTACCCCATCGAGCGCTTTAACAAGCTGATCGCCCAATGTGTAGTGGCGCTTAAGGCCGCTTGCCTCGATAAATACTCCACTCATAAGGCGACCTAAACGCCCCCACCAAAGGCTTGACCGATTGCAACCCCAATTCCAGTGAAAGCCAGCGTCGCAATCACACCGACTAACCACAAAATCAAGGTGATCGTAATGGACTTACCCGCTTTAAAGCGTTCCGTAGCCGCTACGCCAATCGCGACTAAGACCATACTCCAGATCATGTAGACGTCGATACCGCTCAGGAAGGCGGCCAACAGGGGTGCTTCTGTGATTTCTCCGGTGGTCATCATGGCCGCAAGACCTTGAAGCGTTGTGCCTCCGCCGATAGCGCCAGCAATTAGGGTGACGACTGAGCGGATCAAGAGAGGGTAAGCCGTCCAAACGCCCATCCGAAAGACCTGCTTGAATTCAGCCCGCCCGCCAAAAGCCAACGCCAGCAGGTAAATCACCCCCCCACGCAGCGCCACGATGATAACCACACCAATTCCTGTGAAGACACCGCCAAAAATGGCACTGATCAACGCGAGGTTACTACTACCGAGTTGTTGGGTTCCCTCGAACGTTTGCCGCTCTTGCTCGGAGATTTCGCCGTCGTTGTTGGAGTCGAAGGCTTCGACACTGTCGAAGGCGGCCAGCGTTGTCAGATATGCGTTGACTCCCGCCGACACCCCGGCAAAAATCAGGATCAACAAGGCTAAGACCCACCAGTGCCCACGTTCAGCATCGCGCAACCGTTCGAATGTGCGGCGCGGTCGGAATGGAACACCGAAGAGAGGCGCAGTCAGGGGAAAGCGCTCCTCTGGCTTATCCTGGGTGGTGGCGGGTTGGGCAACCGGCGTCGGTGTGCTGTCCGCTTCACCAGCGGCTTGATCGGCATTCATCGGCTGGGCTGCATCAGTCATTGCTATGTCTGCTTTCCACTAGTCGCAGCGTACCCGCACGGGCACGGCCTTGGTAAATTCTTCTTCGCCTGTCACAACGCGTAAGATAAAGCCCTGATAGCTGCATTCAATCTCGCTGGCACCCAGGTTTATAGCTTGCCAACCACTCAAGGGGACGCCGATACAGCGTTCGCGGATTTCACCCTCCGCTGTATAGGGGCAAATCATCGCCAACTCGCCTTGGGCATCCCAGGCCATCAAGACGTCGTTCCAGGGGTCTACCACCGATGGATTGGCTCCAAACGAATAGACCTTGGGGCTGGCCGGTGAGCGATCTACCCCGTCGACAGGTCCAACACCCACGCTTTCGGGCACAGCCGTCGGGGTCGGCTCAGTTGTCGCTGGAGCCTCAGTCGCAGTGGGATCGTCCTCGCCAGGAACCACAACAGGTGTAAGGGAAGGTAGGGGTGTAACAGGCGGCGTTGTCGTTGGGACGCCTTCAACACCGGCACCAGCCCCCCCCAAACCACCCGCCGGTCTACCGTTCTCAGTCTCGAAAACGGGCGCTGCTTCTACGCCGGTGCCGCAGCCGACGATAACAAGCCCGACCGACATCAACCCAATTACCAACAGCGTTTTGCGAGTACGCATGTCTCACCTGTTTATTGGAACGATCCCTAGCAAACCTACCAGGGATATTACCATATCACAAGTCGATAGCAGTTATTTTGCAGCTTCTGCATACGTTCTGCGTACTCCAATTATTGGGGGAGAAAAACGAGGATGTCGAT